>JAQXTC010000262.1 GCA_029219285.1 Clostridiaceae bacterium | reverse complement strand
GGAACTAAAAAATCTAATTGTAGATTTTCCTTTATTTCATTGAGCATATTTCTAGCTTTATCTTGTAGTTTCTTCTCGAATTTTTCAGTGGGTTTCTTCCAAACGAAAGTATATCTGTTAGCATTCGCTTCGATTTTAGTTACATCAATAAATATATTTTCATATTTAATCTCATTCATCTGACCAAGTTTTACTACAAATTGATTAAATAAATCTTCAATACAATCACTCAATCTTTCACTTCTAAATCTAGCAATTGTATTATGCTCGGGAGCCTTTTGCCCCTGCAAAAGCTATCTGAAATTTATATCTCTTTTGCATGCTTTTTCTAATTCTCTGCTAGAATAAATTCCTTCCATATATCCATATACCAATATTCTGAATAGAGTTTCTGGCGCGATTACTGGATTTCTACCTATTGTAGAGTAATTTTTATATAAACATGAATAATCTAATCCCTCCGTAACTTCATATAGTAATCTTACCGGATCATCTTCTGGAATAATAATTTCAACATTAATTGGGAAACCTATTTGATGCATAGGTACAATATTTTTATTATTCATGAATGTAGTTTATGCAAAAAAATAGGATTCAACACACGTTGAACCCTATTTTTCTATTTATGGCTAGTATCAAAATTTATTTTGATACAGCCCCTTTTTATAAAAGTAAAAATAATATAGAAAAATGAAAATACTTGCATATTAGGAGATATGAAAGTAAAATATATTTAAAAGTAAATAAAAAAAGTCCTCAACTCTTATCATTACAATTTGCGGTTGTATTGATAAGCCGAACTTTACAAGGTATTTGCGGTACCAGGAAAGATGTTAGAGAACTTCTATAAATATAATTATATTCAATTTATATGAATATAATAACCGATAGAAGATGAAATTTCAAGCCTTTTGAGTATGGTAATACCTTACTCAAGGGCTTTTTTTATTGATATAATCAGGATTTTCATAAATAAAAAATGAAAAAATTTAAGGAGATGATAGGTGTGTCATATGAAGATCATAAAAAGATAAGAGATGCTGTGGCATTATCTATGCTTGATGCAGCAGCGCCTAGTAAAGAAACATTAAATTTAATGGAGCAGTATGTTGAAGGTAATATCACATATGATTCAATGTTAAGTAAAGTTATTAAGAAATATAGCCAGAAGCATTAGGACAAGCTATAAGGACTATACAGAAGAATTAAATAGAGAGATATGATGGATAAAGTATCTATAAAGATAAGCCTGTGGGAGCTGATACCACAATAAAAACAAGGGTTTCGTGTAGCCCACGCAAAGAATGCATGAGGTAGTTAAGTAATGACATCTTACTTAGCTTGACTTGAGTAGTGTAAAAGCATCTTATTACTATGTTTAGCCTAAGTCCTGAAAAGAACAGGATATGGCATTAAGACGGTGAGGGTAACTTTATCGGAGGTAGTCAAAGACTTGAAAGAGTTGGTATGTAGGCAAGTTAACGCATATAAAAAGACTATGTATAGAGGATTCTATACGGATGATGTTCTGCAACGTTCCATGGTCGTATACATGGCGAAGGCTCTGAGGGGGGCAAAACGAGGCAATTTCTTCAGCAATTTTTTGAAAGTCGCTGGAGAAATTGCGTTTATCTCAGGGTAAGGGGGGACCTGCCTTCGGCATTTGCTTGTTAGGATAAGACTTACAACTTAGTGTTAAGCAGGGTGAATGCGTTAGCAGAGGGGCTAAGGCCCCTATATATTAATAGTATTTATTGTTTTATAATATAGAGAATACAAAGTTTAGATAAGAGATTGAGAGTTGTTGGAGGAGTTATTATGGCTAAGAAGAACTTTTATGCTATAAAGAGGGGTAAGAATGGAGTAAATAATTTAATAGTTACTACCTGGAGTGAGTGTTCTAAGATAGTTTTAGGTTTTAATTCAGAATATAAAGGCTTTGGGACAAGAGAAGAAGCTGAAAAGTATTTAGGTATTGGTAGTAATGAGGTTCAGGAGCAAGTCGGAGATACAAAAAAAGCTGTAAAGAAAAAATCTAAGAAGAAGAAAAGTAAGAATACAGAGAGATTTGAAGTTGAGATACCTAAAGATCTATATGCAGTATTTAGTAGTAAGTGTGCTGAATTTGAAATGAGTGAAAATGCTGTTATAAAAAATATGATTAAAGAATGGGTACTTTAAAGGTACTTTTAAGAGTTTAAAGTAATTAGATTTAAGGGTTTAAAGTTTAAAAAGGTAGGTAAATAGATATGTTGAAGAGTGTTGCTGAGATTTCAGTTTTAAGTGGTTTAAGTAAAGTTAGTATATATAATAAAATTAAGTTAAAAGAGATAGAACCCTTCGTAGTTAAAAATAAGGGAATTACCTATGTTAGTGATGAGGGGGTTGCTTTAATCTGTGGAGGTTTAAAGTTAAAACAAAACGATTTAAATGCTTTAAACGATAAGTTAAAAGAAGATGATGATAATGGTCTTGAAAGCATTGAAAATAAAGAGATTGAAGACTTTAAAGTGGAGTTAAAAGAGTTAAAACTAGATTATATAAATAGTTTAAAGTTAGAAATCGAAAATTTAAAAGCACAATTAAAAGAAAAAGACAAGCAGATTGATAGTTTACTTAATTTAAATCAGAATAATCAAATATTATTAAAACAGCAGCAAGACAAAGAAATAAAAAAATTAGAGATGGATGAACATTTTTCAGAGGTAGACTCCAAACTTGAAGAGATTCGAGAAAAGATGAGTGAACGAGCAAAAAACAATGAGAAGAAAAAGTTCTTTGGGCTATTTTCAAAATAAAATCATCTGTATTTAATTGTAGAAGACAACGGGTTTTTCCGTTGTAAATGATCAGCATTAAAAATGCTGGCACCCTTAAAATTTAAATTTTAAAGGTAGTGCAGGATAAACAGCCGTATACTACTGGCTGAAAACAGTTGAAACAACTGGAGTTAGAGCGTATACAGTCTATTATTTTAGAGTGCTTTTTTGTATATGAAATGTTAGAAATCTGCATTATAACATAGCTGAGGATGTATACAATGTTATAAAATCATTGATTTTTTCAAAGAAGTTCTGTATCAAATTTGATGTAAAGATGATGTATTCTTGATGTAACTTTACATCAAGAATACATCAAAGAGCTTAGGGGTATTAGGGGAAACCCCTAACAAGGGTTAGAATTTTGTATTACAAATGCGTATCTTGCCAATATAACCTTTGGCCAATTTGGCCAAAGGTTATATTATAAAGTTATTATTTGAAATTAAGAAGTAACGTATAAATAGGACTCCAACACACCCCTTATGGGGTAGTGCAGGATAAACAGTTGTCGCCAACAGTTTCAAAACAGTTGAAACAACTGGAATAAAGGTGTCGAAAGCCAAGAAAAATATGGCTCTAATTTGTAGTCAAACATCATGAAGCAAAGTTATATTCTGGGGTAGAGCTGTAGATAAAAAGCTTAGATTAGTTAAATGGCTTTAATATATCAAATTTTCCTCGTGAGAATTATAAGCCAATAGATATAACTATCAAGGGTACTGCGTATCCATAGGACTAATAGCCCTTGACAGCCATATCTATTGGCTTTTTATAATCATTAGGGAAAATTGATTATTAAAATCTTGCATCTACGCTAGATTAGTTGTAAAATATTTCTTGTAATTAAATATTGTATACATGATTTAGGCTTGAGTACAAGTCGATATGTAAATATGTAATTTTGTAGGTAAATCTCTGGAACGATTAATCAATAATCGTACAGGGATTTTTTTATTCTAAAATAGGAAGGAGGAATGAGCATGACTTTAGGAATAGTTAAATGGATCTTTGTCGATGTACTTCTTATTGTATCTGCAATATATGCTGCCATTACCAAGCATAAGAAGTCTATGAGTTTTAGTGGAAACTCTAAAATTGAAAAGTACTTTGGATCATTAGCATGGCTTATGGGAGCTATGGCATTAGCAGTATTTTTTTAGTGGAAATTAAGTGAACATTAAATTAAATAATATTATATTAAATTATTGAATTTAATTTTGATGTATTTAAATGGCTTAAAATCTAGATTTGCATAAGATTGCTAAACAATGCTAAACATTGTTTAGCATTGTTTAGCATTGGTAAGTATTGCTTAGTATTACTAACCAAAAAAACATCATTTCGTGTTGCTCTACACGAAATAATGCTTTTTTCTTTAAATTCTTATAAATACTAAACTAAAAATAACGATTTTACACCTTACAAATGGCATAAAACCGTCAAAAATTTTGATTTCGCAAAAGGTTTATTTAGCGAAATAGATATTACAGTAGATTAAATTCCAGGACCTAAAACATTAGATGCGTGTCCTAATGTAATGGAAGAGTGTAGTTTTTCAATTATTGAATGTATATAATTTTTTGTGGGGGCTTGTAGAGAGAGTAAGTTTGGGAGTAGAACAAACGATATAATATTTACTATATATTTCTTGAGGTGTAAAATATTACAAGAAGGGGTGTTTGTATATTTACTATTATTAAGAAAGAAGGTTTGTTAATGGAAGTTAAATTTAAGCTTGATATGGATGATGCTATTAAGTTTTATTCTAAAAATGTTCCTAAAACTAAAGCATTTAAAAAGACTAGGATTCATTATTATGGAGGACTTATATGTATACTATTACTTGTTATGATACTTAGTCAAGATAATATAATTAGAATCCCAGCAGTAATAATAGTTGCTTTCTTTGCAGTGTTTTATGGAACACTTGCCACAGTAGTTTATAGATGGAAGTTACCTGCTTTTTTTAAGTCAAGTGAATACTCTTTTATGTTTAAGGAAAATATATTATCAATTGGTGAAGATAATATTATAATTAGTACTTCAATTGATGTAAGAAAAATAAATTTTAAAACTATTTATAGTTTAAATGTAGTAGACAATTACTTAGTAATTATATTAGCTAATTTTAAGAATATTATTATTCCATTAAATTCATTTAGAAATTTAAAAGAAAAAGATGATTTTTTTAAGTTGATTGAACAAAAAACAGATAAAAAAATAACTAATTCATATCCCATAAAATTATTTATATAAAGTCAACAATTTTATGGGATAGAATAATAAATGCTTTAATCAATAAAAGAAATAGCCTTTAATATTATAGTATTAAAGGCTATTTCTTTTATTGTAAAATTAGTTTTTATTATAAATTTCTTTAATTAAACCTATTAAAATAATCATTACAGAAGAACAACCTACTATAGAAGTAAGAGCAGCAGATCCTATTATAGCAGGAATTGCTACGTGAAGTAGTAAATAGGTACAAAGAACAACTACAAGAGCCCAACCTATAACAGTTAGGACCTTCTTACCTATAGCTATAGCACCTTGAGCAGTATTATAAGATAATACAGTTAATTTTTTATATATAAATTGAATTTGTTCACTTAAGCTCATTGAATTATCTTTTTTTATTTCTATACATAATGTAATAGTAAGTGGAAATGAATATATTTCAGGATGCTCATCCACATCAGCTTCAATTTCTATCTTTATAGTATCAGCAGAGCAGCTTATTTTTTCTGATACTTCTAATGAATCACAAATAGTTACTGACTTCGAAAGTTCTGCAGCGCCATCTGCTGTTAGAGATCCTTTTAATTCAGAAAGTTCACTTCTGAATTCAGCACCATCAAGTTTAAATTTATTGATTTTAAATGTTGTATCTGAATTATCTCCAATATTGAATTTAGTACCAACATCTAATGATATTTTTAAACCAGGTTGATCTACGAAAACGAGAGGACCTGCTCCTGATAGTTCAACACCAATTGCTTTTAAAAGTGGAGTATTATTTATATACTTCATTAGTTTATTATAGTTAACTACAGAGATAGGGCTTATACTATTACAATATTTAATGTGTCCAGGTCTAGCAATAACATTATCTATTTTTATTGAGCCTGCACCACGACCTATTGTATATTCATGAATTTGATCAAATGACCAATTTGTTGGTAATGTATAACCTAGATTACTGCTAAATAATGTAGACATATCAGATACATAACTACTCTCAGTATAGCCTTTATTAGCAAGAAGTGTACAGATAGCTCTAGGAGCATATACACCAATTTTTAGTTTCTTAAAATTAGCAATACTATTGTTAAATACTTGTTTTACAGATTTAAAATAAGGTTCTATATAGTTGGCTAAATCACTAGTTAATGCATCGTAATCAATGCAAAAATAAATGACTGTACCTTCAGAAAAGCCATAAAGGTTAGCAACAGTAATTGCATCCATGGCATCACGAATACCTGAGCTTGATGAGAAATAGTAATTTTCTTCACATAAAACTTGCATCAATGGAACTAATTTTAAACCATGTTTATATATTATATCTACTTCATCTGGTGTAATTCTATTTTTTCCAGTAAGATATCTACCAACATAAGAACGACCGTTTTTTATTAAAGTTTGAGCTGTTTCATCAGTTATTCGATAACTTGTATCACATGCAGTTCCTTTTCTAAGTGGATCACCAGTACTAGCTAAAAGAGATGCCCAAGTTTGAGGTCCGACATATCCGTCAGAAGGCAAAGCTGTAAATTCTTGAAAGTGTCGGACTGCTTTTTGTACACCACCACCAAAAGCACCATCTAATCCATTAGGATCTTCATTATTACAGTATAATGCTGCTTGTAACAAATAGATAAAGTTTTTTGTAGCTTTTGATGATGGTATAGTAGGACAATTCTTTTGAGTATTAGGACCCCACATACCATCAGTGCTAATACCTTCTTCTATTTGAAGAGCATAAATTAATGCTTTGTTGGTGGTTCTTCCATAAATACCATCACAAGGAACTAATCCTACATCTGTTGCAAATTTAGAATTTACATAATATTTATTATTTAAATATTGTTGAACTTTTCTTACACTTGTTTTACCATTATAACTTCCATAATTAAGTAACTTAAATGAGTCCATTGATAATAATGATTTCATAATTACAACATCTACATAACCTGTTGGATTAGAGAAACCAGCATCTTTGAGTAATTGAATTATTGCTGCTTTAGTTTTATCAGTAAATTTATCACTAAATTCACCAGGATTATAACCCTTACAATATAATCCTCCTTGGATTATATGATTTATATTAGATTTACTTTTATCTGAGTTAACGCCAATAGGGCATAATGCATTAAACTTTTTTGTTGTGGATGGACCAAAAACACCATTAGGAGAATCAATACCTAGTTCTATTTGAAGAGCTATTATCAAAGCTTTCATTGTTCCCCATCCAGTTATTCCATCATCAGGTATAGCTGAATATCCTGGCTTATTTTTGTATGTTGTATTTAACCATCTTTGAGTTTGATAAACTTTATCATCCATAAAAAACATCTCCTTTAAATTTTTATTTATTCTTTATAAAGAAGATTAAATACAGTTTGTAAACAAAATTAATTAAGTTTTTTTAATTATAAACTCTATGTTTACAAATTAATGATTTATATATAGTGTAAAGAAATTGA
>JAQXTC010000261.1 GCA_029219285.1 Clostridiaceae bacterium | reverse complement strand
ATATCCATCATCACAATAGGTTAACTGCACTCCAGCTCCACCTTTCTCCATGATAAAGGATTTTATATCTCCGTCTATTGCATAATTCTTTATTTCAGCATTATCAATTATCTTTTTAACCTGTTCTCCATTACCCCCTGTTATTATAAATTCAAAATCTCCTTTAGCTCTTAACTGCTCGATCATCGAATCTCTAAAGCTAAGCAAAAAAGTTCCAATTGCAAATATTAGTATTGTAGCAAGGGTTATTCCCACAATTGTTAAAGCTGTTCTCTTTTTATTTTCTTTCATATATCTATTGGATATTTCACTATAACTCTTCACTTTAAGGAACCTCCTTACTCCACTACTTTTCCATCTTTTATCTTAATAATTCTATCTGCATTTTCTGCTATGCTTAAATCATGAGTTATTACAATTGCTGTTTGATTATACTTTTTAATTGAAACTTTAAGCATTTCCATTATTTCTTTTGAATTCTCACTATCAAGATTTCCTGTTGGTTCATCAGCTAGTATTATTGCTGGTTTATTAATTAACGCTCTAGCTATGGCAACTCTTTGTTGTTGACCACCTGAAAGTTGTGATGGTAAATGATTAAGTCTTCCTTCTAATCCTAATGTCTTAATCAAGTCTTTATAATATTCTTCATCTACTTTTTGGTGATCTAGCAAAACTGGCATCTTAATGTTTTCTTCTACTGATAAAACTGGTATAAGATTAAATGATTGAAATACAAATCCTATCTTTCTTCTTCTAAATACAGCTAATTTATCTTCCTTTAATTTATAGATATCTTCTCCGTCTATAATTACTCTTCCTGATGTAGGCCCATCTACCCCTCCAACTTGATGAAGAAGTGTACTTTTGCCTGAGCCACTTGCACCAATTATTGCCACAAATTCTCCCTTTTCCACTTCTATATTTACATTATCTAAGGCAACTACTCTGTTGTCTTTTTTTCCGTATACTTTACTCAAATTTTCTGTTTTTATAACACTCATTACTTTTTCCCCTTCCAAGTTCTTACTATACCAATATATTAACCCCTTAATATTACAATAAAGACCAATTATTTATTACAATTTTGTAATATTAAAACAAAAAAGACCTAAGTTAAACAACTCAGGTCTTTATAACGTATCTAAAAATATTATTTAGTTATTAAGCATTCACCTGTCATTTCAGCAGGTACTTCTACGTTCATTTCGTGTAACATAGTTGGAGCTATGTCAGCAAGTTTTCCAGCTTTAAGCTTTCTTCCATCTACATGATTTGATACCCATATGAATGGTACTGGATCAGTAGTATGTGCAGTGAATGGATTTCCTGTTGAGAAATCTATCATAGTTTCTGCATTACCATGGTCAGCAGTAACAAATAATGTTCCGTCTTTTTCTAATATCTTTTCAGCAACTTTTCCAAGACAAGTATCTACAGTTTCACAAGCCTTAACAGCTGCTTCAACAACTCCAGTATGTCCTACCATATCTGGGTTAGCATAGTTAAGAATAATCATGTCATATTTATCTTCATCAATTCTCTTTAATAATTCATCAGTTACTTCAAAAGCAGACATTTCTGGCTTAAGATCATAAGTAGCAACCTTTGGTGATGGGATAACTACTCTATCTTCACCATTGTTTGGTTGTTCAACTCCACCGTTAAAGAAGAAAGTAACGTGAGCATACTTTTCAGTTTCTGCGATTCTTAATTGATTTAATCCCTTAGATGCTACATATTCACCTAAAGTATTTTCAAGAGTTTGAGGCTTGAATGCAACTTCAACACCTTCTAAAGTCTTATCATATTGAGTCATTGTAACGAAAGTAAGATTTAAAGTTTCTCTCTTAAATCCATCAAATACTTTATCATTTATAGCTCTAGTTAATTCTCTAGCTCTATCTGGTCTAAAGTTGAAGAATACAACTGAATCTCCGTTTTGAACTTTTCCTGTTGGAACTCCATCCTTTGTGATTACGCAAGGTAATACAAATTCATCAGTCTTATTATCTGCATAAGATTTTTCTATAGCTTCTACAGCAGATGTAGCAGTTTCACCTTGACCTAAAACTATTGCATTATAAGCAAGTTCAACTCTTTCCCATCTGTTATCTCTATCCATAGCGTAGTATCTTCCGCTTAAAGTAGCAATTTCACCTACACCGATTTCTTGCATCATTTCAGTAGCTTTAACTATAAAATCTTTACCTGATGATGGTGGTACATCTCTTCCATCCATGAATGCATGAACATATACTTTTTGAAGTCCTTGCTCTTTAGCAAATTCTAAAAGACCTCTTAAGTGATTTATATGTGAGTGAACTCCACCGTCTGATAATAGACCCATTAAATGTAATGAAGTATTATTTTCTTTTGCATTTTTCATTGCATCTAATAATGCTTCATTTTCGAAGAATTCTCTGTCATCAATTGCTTTAGTTATTCTTGTAAGTTCTTGATATACAATTCTTCCTGATCCTATATTTAAATGTCCAACTTCTGAATTTCCCATTTGTCCATCTGGAAGACCAACTGCCATTCCACTTGCTTGAAGTTCAGTTGTTGGGTCTTCCTTCATTAATTTTTCTATGTTTGGTTTTTTAGCTAATGCAACTGCATTTCCTTCTGATTTTGGTGCTAAACCAAATCCATCCATTATCATTAGCATAACAGGTTTCTTCGCCATAATTACCTCCAATAATATTTAAATTTCATCTTTATGCTTTTATTATACTACAATACTGAAAAAACTACTAATATGTATATGATTACAATGATGTTTTTTTATATTACATATCTTGTATATTTTTCAAATTTAGTTTTATTATATATAAAACATAACTGAGCTAGCTATTCCTTTTTCATAATCATCTGCCAAATCCTTAAGAGTAATGTTTTCTGCTATTTCTTTTATTTTAACATCCATCTTTGACCACAAGCTATCTTTTATAGTCTTAATTGCATCATCATTACACTTCATGCTATTTTCAAAATTAAAATTTAAAAAGCAGCTATCTAATGCCTCTAAAATTGTTGAAAGTTTTAATTTTTCAGGAGTTATTGTTAAAGTATATCCACCTTGTGCTCCTTTTGTCCCTCTAATTAACTTAGCTTGACGAAGTGGTGTTATTATTTGTTCTAAATAATTCCTTGATATTCCTTGTCTTTCGGAAATACTCATAATAGTAACAACTTCTCCATTTTTTGAATTTATAGCTATATCAATTAAAGCTACTATCCCATATTCAACCTTTGTAGATATCTTCATACGAACCTCCTAAATAAATTAATTCTCTATAAATTATATCACAAAGAAAAAAGCCATGCTTATTTAAAATAAACATGGCTTTAAAATTAATTTTAGTAGTTAACTATCTTTGAGAAATCATCAGCAACTAAGCTAGCTCCACCAACTAAAGCACCATCTATGTCAGACATAGCCATTTGATCCTTTATAGTGTTTGGCTTAACTGATCCGCCGTATTGAATTCTTACTTCATCAGCAACTTCTTTTCCGTACATTCCTTCAACAACTTTTCTAATTGCTGAAATAGTTTCGTTTGCTTGTTCCTTAGTAGCAGTCTTTCCAGTTCCAATAGCCCAGATTGGTTCATAAGCTATAACAACTTTTTTAGCTTGATCATTTGTTAATCCAGCCATATCTACTTTAATTTGGCAAGCTATGAAGTCATCAGTAACTCCAGCTTCTCTTTGTTCTAATGTTTCACCACAGCAAAGAATTGGTGTTAAGTTATGTTCGAAAGCTTTCTTAACTTTCTTGTTTAATGCTTCATCTTGTTCATTGAAGTATTCTCTTCTTTCACTGTGTCCTAAAACTACGTATTCTACTCCCATAGCTTCTAACATTCCTGGAGCAACTTCACCAGTGAAAGCACCGCTTTCTTCAAAGTGCATGTTTTGAGCACCTATCTTGATGTTTGAGCCCTTAGCAGCTTTTATAGCAGCATCTAAGCAAACAAATGTTGGACATATAACTACGTCACAAGTAGCGTCCTTTACTAATGGCTTTAATTCATTTATAACTTGAACAGCTTCTTCTGGAGTCTTGTTCATCTTCCAGTTACCTGCAATTATAGCTTTTCTCATTGAAAATCACCTCATACAATTTTTATTTAAAATAATTTTATATTATTTATCATTTAAAGCAGCAATTCCTGGTAATACTTTACCTTCTAAGAATTCTAGAGAAGCTCCACCACCTGTTGAGATGTGAGTCATCTTGTCTCCAAATCCTAAGATATTAACAGCTGCAGCTGAGTCTCCTCCACCGATAACTGTTGTAGCATCTGCATCAGCCATAGCCTTAGCAAC
>JAQXTC010000260.1 GCA_029219285.1 Clostridiaceae bacterium | reverse complement strand
ATGAAGTTCATAAGGTCCTACAATATCTTCTGTTTTTTGGGCTATTTCACCTTTAGCATCCTTTGGTAAAAGTTCTGGACTTACAGGTGTATCTAAAATATCTAGTAAAGTTTCAGTAACTTTTTCATTTGACTCATTATCGGCAACATATCTAACAAGATATCTAACAAGAGTTTTAGGTATTGAAGGATTTACAGCATACATTGACATATGATCTCCGTTGTATGTGCACCAACCAAGAGCAAGTTCGGATAAATCACCAGTACCGATTAAAAGTCCACCTTCCTTATTAGCAAGGTCCATAAGAATTTGAGTCCTTTCTCTTGCTTGAACATTTTCATATGTAACATCATGTATATCTTTATCATGACCAATGTCTTCAAAATGTTGAAGTGCTGCTTTAACAATATTAATTTCTCTAAGGTCTGTACCTAGTTCATTACAAAGATCTAAAGCATTGTTATAAGTTCTATCTGTTGTTCCAAAGCCTGGCATAGTAATAGTTACTATATTATTCATAGGTAAATTTAATATTTTAAATGTTTTAACCATTACTAATAAAGCCAGAGTAGAATCGAGTCCCCCTGAAATTCCAACAACCGCTTTTTTAAGACCAGTATGTTCAAATCTTTTTGCTAAAGCTGATGCTTGTATATTAAATATTTCTCTGCATCTAACTTCTCTTTCATGTTCATTTGAAGGAACAAATGGATGCTTATCAACATATCTATCAAATACTCCAAAATCTAAATTTTCAAATTCAAAATAAATGTTATTAGGTTCAATGTTTAACATTTTAGAAGAATCTCTAAAACTTAAGTTTTTCATTCTTTCAGCATTTAATTTAAAAACATCTACTATGCTGTATATAACTTCATTTTCTCTTTGGAATCTATTATTTTCTTTTAAAATTCCCCCATTTTCACCAATTAAAAGGTGACCACTAAATAATAAGTCTGTTGTTGATTCATGAACACCTGCTGATGAATAAACATAAGAGGAAAGAAGTCTAGCACTTTGATTTTTAATTAAATCTCTTCTGTAATCAGCTTTGCTAACAAGTTCGTTTGACGCAGAAAGGTTTCCTATGATATTTGCACCCATTAATGCAAGATTTGAACTTGGTGGAATAGCCACCCATAAGTCTTCACATATTTCAAAGGCAAATTTAAAACTTCCGCAAGCAAATATAAGATTAGTACCAAAATCAATATCCTTTTGGAACGGTAGGTTTACCTTTTTGTCTATAATGCCAATTCCTTCAGTAAACCATCTCTTTTCATAGAATTCACTGTAATTAGGAATATATGATTTGGGAACTATTCCAAGAACCTTTCCTTTAAATAATATGTATGCAGCGTTATATAATGTAGTGTTATGTAAAAAAGGTGCACCTACAGCTATTAACATATCAGTATTTTTGGTTTCATTTAATAATGCTTCAATTGCCTTTAAAGAATTTTGTATTAATTTATCTTGTAAAAAAAGATCTGCACATGTATATGAAGTTATACATAACTCTGGAAATACCATCAGCTTTGCTCTGTTTTTTTCTCCATCTTTAATACATTCAAGTATATTTGAAAGATTGTATTCTACATCTCCAACTTTTGTCTTAGGACATGCAGAAGATACCTTAATAAAATCCATAAATAAATTCACTCCATTTTCATATATTTTAATATAGTTAGTATTTCATTTTTTTATTAGTTATATATAAACATAATAAAATGAAAATATTAGAAAATCAATGAAAAAGGAAGAAATGGAAAGAGCAAACCTCTTAAGAGATAATAAATAACTCTTTTTCGAATAAAATAAAACTTTTAAAAAGTTATACGGAATGATAATATAAGGTTGTAGACGCAGAACGGTTATACAAATAATGTAATAGATGTTATAATTGCATTAAATTTATAAAAGGAGGAAGGGGTATGGATTTTTTAGTTTTATGGATAGTAGTAACAATAGTAGCTATAGTTGTTGATATTGCTACAAGCTCGTTCTTATTTGTATGGTTTGGTCTTGGCGGGATAGCTGCTATAATAGCTGAAGTTTGCGGGATTAGCGAGATATGGCAAGTGGCAATATTTATAGGAGTTAGTTTACTAGCTACTGCTATAGGTTATCCTTGGGCAAAGAAAAAATTCAAGAAAATTAAAAGGACTCCTTTAATGGAAGAAGACTACATAGGAAAAGAATTTGTAGCCAAAGAACAAATCAAAGAAACAGCTCAAATTAAAGTTGGAGGGATTTACTGGACAGGAAAAAACGAAGGAAATGTTATTAACAAAGGAGAAAAATTTAAAATAGTCTCAATAGATGGAAACAAATTTATAATTAAAGGTTTGAAGGAGGAAAAGTAAAATGAGTATAGGAGTTATTGTTGGGATAGTGGTGATAGCACTATTTGTTGTATTAGTATTATCATCAATTAAGATTGTTAACACTGGTTATTTATATGTAGTAGAACGTTTTGGTCAATTTAGTAAGGTATTAGAACCTGGTTGGCATTTTCTAATTCCTTTTGTAGACTTTGTAAGAAAGAAAGTTTCAACAAAGCAACAAATATTAGATGTACCACCACAATCAGTTATTACTAAAGATAATGTTAGAATTTCAGTTGATAATGTTATTTTTTATAAGTTGTTAAATGCTAAAGATGCAGTATATAATATTGAAGATTATAGATCAGGTATTGTTTATTCTGCTACTACTAATATGAGAAATATCATAGGTAACATGACTTTAGATGAAGTATTATCAGGAAGAGATACAATAAACTCTAATCTTTTAGCTATTATTGATGAAGTAACAGATGCTTATGGTATAAAGATTTTAAGTGTTGAAATTAAGAATATTGTACCTCCATCAGAAATACAAGAAGCTATGGAGAAGCAAATGAAAGCTGAAAGAGATAAGAGAGCTACAATCCTAGTAGCTGAAGGTCAAAGACAATCTCAAATTGAAAAGGCTGAAGGTGAAAAGAGAGCTAAAATATTAGCAGCTGAAGCTGAAAAGGAAGCTAACATTAGAAGAGCTGAAGGTTTAAAAGAATCCCAACTTCTTGAAGCAGAAGGTAAAGCTAAGGCTATTGAACAAATTGCTATTGCAGAAGCAGAAGCTATTAAGAAGGTTAATACTGCAATTATTGATTCAGGAACTAATGAAACAGTTATTGCTCTTAAGCAAGTTGAAGCTCTTAAAGAAATGGCTAATAGCCCAGCTAATAAGCTTATACTTCCAAATGAAACTTTATCATCTCTTGGTAGCATATCAGCTATTGGTGAAATGTTAAAAAAGGATAAATAAAAAAATTAAATAAAAAGGGGGTAAGCTAAGTGGTAATATTATTAATACTATCTATATTTTTAATAACAATAGGAATAATAATATGCTTTAAAAATCAATATAAATTAGCTTACTTCATTTTTAAAGTTAGAATATATAATAAGGATCTAGATAAATATGGTGATAGGGAAAAGGAAGAATTTGCATCAGTAGTTGGTCTACATACCATTGTGATTGGTGTTATTGTTGGACTTGCCTATTTATTTTCAACTTGTATAGATTGCTATTATATAATGGCATTACTTATTCCAATATTAATTTTAATTCACATTAAGGATAAAGTTAATATTAGAAGGATTCTTAAAGACATTAAAAATAAAAATTAAATTAAAGGTCTGCATCTAAATAAATTTGATTTAGATGCAGACCTTTTTTGAGGTTTAGATATATTTGACTAAATAGGTAAAAATTACTATAATATAATTTATATATTATTTTTTATGGATAAACAGATTTATAGAAGATAAGTGTGGGAATATAAGGGAGATGATATTGTGTCAAAAGAAGGGATTATTGTTTTTGGTAAAGATTCAATTATAGACTTAGAAAGAAATAAAACATCAGTTAAAACAACAGTAAAGAATATATTTTTAATAAACTTTATTTTTGGTGCATTCATTTTAGGCGTTGATTTTCTTGATTTAAACTGGAAGGTTATATTAGCAGTTGATTCAGAGATGAAATTGTTTAGGATAATCATGCTTTCGGGAATAATATTAAAAGTAATACTACTAATAGTATTGCCTTTAATTATAATTAATCAATTGAATTTATATATTGTTATTAAAAAGAATGAACTATACATTATGAGGTTAATAGGAGCTACTGATTGTTATATAAGATGTAAATGTATTCTACAAAGTGTTGTCATGGTGATAGTAGGAGGATTTGCTTCATATATTACCCTGTTTTTATTATATAAGTTTATGTTTATTTCTCTTGGAGGTTTTTTTGAAAGTTTTCAACTAATTGATCCTGTAAATATAGGAAAAATCTCTTTAACATTTATAGCACTAACAGTTTTAGTTACACCAATAGGTAATCTCCTTGCCTTAAAAAAATTAAAAGGTTAAATAAATTTAAGAAAGTAAGTGAA
This sequence comes from Clostridiaceae bacterium, assembly GCA_029219285.1. Lineage (GTDB taxonomy): Bacteria > Bacillota > Clostridia > Clostridiales > Clostridiaceae > Clostridium. The sequence goes on along the minus strand of JAQXTC010000260.1, from coordinate 3,359 downwards.
AGTATGAAATTGAATTATGATATTGTAATTGATTATATTGCAGGTAATAAGATAGATAAATATAAGAATTGTTGGTTCTTTAATACAGAAGGGTTGTGTTTTAAAGAGCCAAGCTATAATGAAAAACATAGAAAATCTGTAGAAAAGCTATTAAATGAGGTAAGGCATTGCATAGAAAATTTTATACCTTGTAATGTTGAAATATGGAATGAGTTATTTGGTAATTGGAAAGCGATTTTAGATGATGTAAATATAAATTTAATTGTAGGCTATCCAGAGCCATTTGATGCAACAGTTTTAAAGGCTCCAGATAATAAAATGAATGTGGTACTAGATTTAGGTGTGTGGACAAAGTATGAAAACAAGACTAATATAAGTGATTTAGTTCACAATTTACTAACTCATGAATTATGTCATATATGTATAGGTAAACTTATTAATAGTATTGATGATGATTTAGAAAGTGATAATTACCATACACAAATGGATGCTATTTCATTTCATGAGGGATTTGCTCATCTTGTAGCTTTTGATAATAAAAATATAGATGAAGTAAATTGGGAAAGTGAAGAATGGCAAAAAGTCAAACAAAAATCTAAAGAAATTATGAAATTAGCTTTGTGTGAAACAAAACAGGAAAAACAAAAGAAATATTTACATGATGCTTTTTGTGGTAGTTATAAAGAAAAATTTGCTTGCATGTGTGGCATGTTTTATTTAGTAGATTGTTGGCATGATAAAGGAATAGAAGGAATTAAAAATGAATTCAAATTGGGATATGAAGATTTTGCTAAAAGGTGCATCTAACCTTAATTAAATTATATAGAATTGGAGGAAGTTTTATGGGAGAAAAATTTGCAGATTTACATATACATTCGTATTATTCAGACGGAACTATGTCACCTAAAGAAATACTTGAAATGGCCAAGAATAATAATGTGGCCTTAATGGCAATTACAGACCATGATGTCCTTGAAGGGGCTAGAGAACTACTGAAAATTTGTGAAGGGACTGGTATTAAGTGTATAGCTGGAGTTGAACTTGATGCTAAATATAAGGATTTAAATTTTCATATATTAGGTTATGGTGTAGATTTAGAAAATGAAGATTTTAAGAATTTTGTAAAGAAGGATAGAGCGCTTTTAGACGAAGTAAATACAAGATTAATTGAGATGATGGAAAAAGATTATGAGGATATTTCTCTAGAGGATTATAATAATTATAGCTATAAAAGAAATAAAGGTGGATGGAAAGCACTTCATTATTTTATACATAAGGGTTTAACTAATAATGTTTGGGAGGGCTTTGGGATTTACGCAAAGTATAATCACCATAATACTTGTGTAGACTTTCCGACAATAAAAGAAGTATGCGATAAGATACATAAGGCAGGGGGAAAAGCTGTTTTAGCACATCCAGGAAAGGTTATATATAAGGACACCATTGATGAATTTATTGAAGAGGTTAAAGGTATTATATCTTTTGGTATTGACGGGATAGAATGTTATTATCCAGCTCATTCAGATGAAATAACAGAAGCTTGCTTAAATATTTGTAGAGAAGAAGAACTATTTATTACAACTGGTTCAGATTGTCATGGGACATTTCAAGATACAACCATAGGACAAACTAAAATTCCTATTAGTAAAATTTATTTAAAGTTAAATAAGTAAAAGAGGTAATAAAGCTACGGCTTTATTACCTCTTTTCAATTTAGTAGATACTAAGAAATTAATGTGTGTTATTTTTAATATATTCATTTAATTTATTATATACAACTATCATATCTGGTTCAGTTGAATATTTATCAATTTCATCAAGGGGTATCCACTTAACACCCTTAGTTTCCTCTTCATTAAGTATTAAAGAATCATTTTCATCAGCCTCTAATAGATATGTTACATTTAAGTGTAAGTGAGGTGATACAAATTTTCCATTCTTAATATGTCCTGGTACGGGAAGTACATCTAGAGAAATTGTCTTATTATTTAATACTTTAAATTCCTTTATACCAGTTTCTTCAGTACCTTCTTTTAATGCAACATGAAGAAAGTCATCATCGCCATCAGCATGACCACCTGTCCATGCCCATGATTTATATATTTTATGATAAATAAATAGTACCTTATCATGAGTTTTATTTATTATATAACAAGAACTTGTCATATGGCATATTGGATTTTTTCTAGTTAGTAAATCATCAAAATGTTCTGTTGCATAAAGTATAAATTCCTTATCTCTTTCTTCCTGTTCGTTAACAGGTACGTATTCCTTAATTTCATCAATCCAGGTCATAAATTAACTCCCTTAGTTAAATATTTTTCTTCCCATCATAACCCCCATAGCTGAAGCCATCATAAGACCTCTTGTCCAACCACTTGAATCTCCTAAGCAGTGAAGCCCTTTTATGTTAGTTTCAAAGTTCTTATCAATGTTTATTTTGTTACTGTAGAATTTAATTTCAGGTCCATAAAGAAGAGTTTCCTTACTTGCAAAGCCAGGAACAACTGTATCCATAGATTCTATAAAATTTAGAATATTTGTCATTGTTCTATAAGGAATTGCAGAAGTTAAATCTCCAGCAACAGCATCAGGAAGAGTATTTTTCACATTACTTCTATTTAATTCATGTTCCCATGTTCTTTTTCCATCTAAAATATCACCATAACGTTGTACTAAGATTTTACCATTTCCAAGCATATTGCAAAGCTTAGTAACCATTTTTCCATATTCAATAGGCTCATTGAATGGCTTTGAAAAATTATGCGAACAAAGTATTGCAAGATTAGTATTTTCAGATTTCTTATTTTTATAAGAATGTCCATTTACTATAGCAAGGTTACCATCATAGTTTTCTTGACTTACAAATCCTCCTGGGTTTTGGCAGAAGGTTCTTACTTTATTTTTGAAAGGAGCAGGATAACCTATAAGCTTGGATTCATATAAGGCTTCGTTTACTTCTTCCATAATTTCATTTCTAAGTTCAACACGTACACCAATATCAACAGTACCAGCAGCATGATCAATATTATGTATTTTGCACATTTTACCTAGCCAGTCAGCCCCTTTTCTACCAGTAGCAACAACAAGTTTTTCTGAGAATATTTCTTCATCAATTTTTTTTGTTAGAGCATCTGATATAAGAACGCCTTTTATTCTGTTATCTTCTATAATTAAGTCTTTTACAGTAGTGTCAAATTTAATTTCAACACCTAAATTTATAAGATGTTCTTGTATTTCTAAATATATTTTTTGAGCCATTTCTGTACCAAGATGTCTTATAGGACAGTCAACAAGTTTAAGACCAGCTTTAATAGCTTTCTTTCTGATATCTTTTACTTCATCTATGTGCGAAATAC
>JAQXTC010000259.1 GCA_029219285.1 Clostridiaceae bacterium | reverse complement strand
AATACTTAAAGCTATTAGTATTTCTTGTCCATTAAGACCTGTTTTTCTACCACTTAATGTTGATTCCTTAAGCTTTAAGATTTGCTCTAAAACTAATGGTGATATAAGCATCATATCATCTGCAATACCAGCAAGGTTCTTAAGACTATTTAATATAAGTGCAGCAGATGCTCCCATTATTTCAGAACTTCTACCTGTTATTATTTTTCCATTATCAAGTTCTAAAGCTATAACTGAGAATAATTCACTTGAAGTATTATCCTTATTAAGCTTAGCAGCATAATTTCTAGCAGGCGATACAACTGTAATATCTTCTTCTTTAAGATTTAATTGTTCCATAATAAGTTTAGCTCTTTGAGCTGTTTCCTTATCACATAATCCTTTTTTATAATCACAAACTGTTTTAAAGTAACGTCTTATAATTTCTTGCTTTGAAGCTTCTTTAACAACTTCATCATCTATGATTCCAAAACCAACTCTGTTAACTCCCATATCTGTTGGAGATTTATAAACAGATTCTTTTCCTGTTATCTTTTCAATAATTCTCTTTAAAACTGGGAAACTTTCAACATCACGGTTATAATTTACAGCAATTTCGTTATAAGCTTCCATATGGAATGGATCGATCATGTTTACATCATTAAGATCAACTGTCGCAGCTTCATAAGCTATATTTAAAGGATGCTTTAAAGGTACGTTCCAAACAGGGAATGTTTCAAATTTAGAATATCCAGCTACATTTCCTCTCTTATTTTCATGGTAAAGCTGACTTAAGCAAGTAGCAAGCTTACCACTACCTGGACCTGGAGCTGTAACAACTACTATAGGTTTTGATGTTTCAATATAAGGATTCTTTCCGTATCCTTCATCACTAACAATTGTATCTACATCTGTTGGATAACCTTTTGTAGCTCTATGTTTATAAACTTTAATTCCTCTTCTTTCAAGCTTGTTTATAAAGATGTTTGCAGATGGTTGGTCATCATATCTTGTAATAACAACACTATTGACATCAAGATCATAAGTTCTTAAATCGTCAATAAGTCTCATAACATCCATATCATATGTTATACCAAAGTCGCCTCTTATTTTGTTTCTTTCAATATCTCCAGCATATACACAAATAATGATTTCAGCCTTATCACGAAGCTTATGTAGAAGCTTTATTTTAGCATTTTCATCAAATCCAGGTAAAACTCTGGCAGCATGCTTATCAAATAATAACTTTCCACCAAACTCTAAATAAAGTTTATCATAGTTGTTAACTCTTTCTAGAATATACTTCGATTGTTCGTCTAAATATTTTTTGTGATCAAATCCTATTTTCATACGTACCCCTCTTTATAATATAATTTTCTTTTGTTATCTTTTATTTTCAAAAAAATATTATATTATATTAATAAATTAATTACAATATATTTTTTATGATTTCCATTAAATTTGATACTGCTAAATCAGGTACTTCATCATTATTTTGATAGCTACTAAGTCCACCAAATCCTTGTTTAACCCAAATTGTTTTCATGCCAATTTTTTTAGCTGGTGCAATATCATTATCCAATCTATCTCCAATCATAATTGCATTTTTAGGTGAACACTTAGCACGTTCTAATGCTATGTTAAAAATTTTTAAATCTGGCTTTTTAACACCTTCTTCAGCCGATGCAACTACTAAATCTATGTATTGCAATATTCCCTTTTCTCTTAACCTATCTGCTGTTCCTAATGATTGATTTGCTATAATACCAATTTTATATTTTTTAGATAAAGTTTCAAGACACTTTTTAGTATCTTCATATAGCTTTTCATATTCACCTTGCCACTTAGGTACCTTAATGCCAAGTTCTTTAGCAACTTCTTTATCGCCCTTTTTATTTACCTTATAAAACTCAACCATTCTATTATAGACTTCGTCATAAGTAATTTGAGCTTCATCAACCATACCTTTAATACGATGCTTGTACACTTCACTTTCATCAATTAAAGTAGAGCCAACATCGAAAAATATCCATTCTATATCTTTAATAATATTTTGGTATACTTTCATATACTTTATCAATGACCTCCATTATTTTATTATTAAAATTCAATTCTTTAGCTCTATATTCTAATGCCCTAATAAATAACTTGCGATTTTGTTTTAAATCTTTTTAATTATAGAAATTGGCTACTCTAATGCTAGTTATTATATTTGTTTTTGTATCAACATTAATCCAATATGAAGACATAAAGTCATTATTATATTTAGGATTATAATATACATAACGTTTTGTATCCTTTAAATCCTCATCATCAAAATCATTTATTTCATTAGGTTCACCATAGGCAGCTTTCAAGTCATCAATACTTGAACCAATAGTGATTCCCTTTGGTAAAATCAATGAAACTTTATCAAGAGAATAAACAGTAACTTCTCTAATTATAGCAAAATAGTTGGTAATATAACCAACTACTGTTAATTTATCCTTATAATTCAAGTTGAACCAATTCCTTAATATCCTTAGAAAATAAAATTAAATATTACTGTTAATTGAAA
>JAQXTC010000258.1 GCA_029219285.1 Clostridiaceae bacterium | reverse complement strand
CTTTTTAGATTGTTCAAATTGTTCAATAATTCTTTACAATCATTATCTTCATAGATATTGTTTGCCACGTTATAAGTAAATTCAGATAATATTTTAGTTTGATTGTATGTCATATAAAATCTTGCAAAATGTCTTCTCATTCTCTTTATTGTTTCAAGTTGAGAACTTCTCATATCCATATATTTTACTGCTGATTCTTCTTTTTTAAAAAGGAAATTATCTTTTATCTTATATGATATGTCTGTGTTTTCTTTTATGTGCAAGGATACTTCATTTAATATTTTCTCATCATAGATAGATACTGACTTTGTCATCAAACTTTGTGCCATATTACTAAGTAAAACGCCAAATTTTCTTTCTATAAGTTCTTTGTTTTTTTCATATTCATCATCTAATGATGGCATATACAAATTAAAAATTATAGCTACTAAAACCCCTATAAAAGTTAATTTTATTTCATTAAGAATCCACATTAAATTCAAATTACTACTTGATAATAAATGCGTTGACAGCACTGCTCCCACAATCATTCCATCTTCAATTTTAAGTAGTTTAGTTAAAGGAATATACATAATAAGAAATAGTCCAAAAATTAAAGGACTGTTTCCCAATACTAAAAATAATCCGTAAGAAATTAAAATGGAAATAACTGCAGCTAATATTCTTCTGCCTGCAACTCTAAAAGTTTCTTTTTTAGTATTTTGAATTCCAAGTACTGCAATAATCCCTGCTGTAACACCATAATTAATTCCTAAAATATCAGCTATAAAAATAGCAGTACTTGCTGATAATGCTCTCTTAATGGTTTCAATATTAAAAATCCTTCTCATGAATTCACCTCAAATAACAAGCATCATTCTTTCGTCACAAACTGACAATTCCATAAAATATTATTAACATACATCCGTTTACATGTCAAATATTTTTAAATTTAGTTTAAATTTTAGCAAAAATCATTTAATAGTTAATTTCTCTTTTCTCTATAAAAAGACTCCCAAAAAAGAAATCTCTTTCTCTTAAGGAAGTCTTATTTACAAATTTATTTATTATCTAAGTATTTAACAGCACTCAATGAAGCAATATTCCCTTCTCCTGCTGCTTTTATATATTGATATGGTTTTCCAACACAGTCTCCTGCTGCAAATAATCCTTTAATGTTAGTTGCCATTGTTCTATCAACTGCTATATGCCCGTCCTCTACTTTTAAGCCTGGTACAAGCTGTGAAGGTGATACTGCATCCTTTAGTAGAAAAACACCATCTACCTCTATCTCCCTATTTTTAAGAATTAGCTTATTAACTTTTTTATCACCTTGTATTTCTACAGGTCTATCATTAACTAATTCAATAGACTCATTTAATTTATAGTCTGATTTATAAAGAGGTATATAATATACTTTTCCAGCCATCTCTGCCACGTAATCTGCTTCTTTTTCTCCTTCTTCATTTGAAGAAATAATAGCAACAGTTTTGCCTTTATATAAAGGTGCATCACATGTTGCACAATAAGCAACACCTCTTCCAAGGTATTTTTCTTCACCTGCTAAAGGCTTTGAAAATTCAACTCCTGTAGCTAAGATAACAGTTTTAGCTTCGTACATTTTTTCATTTACCATAAGCGTGAAATAATCACCCATAGCATAAACATTATTAACTCTTTCTTCAGTTATTTCAATATCCATAGCTTTAATGTGCTCTTTAAAAGCTTCGCCAAGTTTTTCTCCTGAAGAACCAGGAAAACCTAGATAATTATTTATCTTTGGTGCTCTTTTTACTTTGGGGCTTAGATTATTGTTACCAAAAAGAATAAAAGACTTATTTCTTATTTTGGCATTTAAGGCAGCTGAAAGTCCTGCTGGTCCAGTCCCTATAATTGCTATATCATACTTTTCAGCCATTATATTAAAGAACCTCTTCTATCATTTCTTTTAAAGCTTCTTTTGGCATAAATCCAACTTTAGATTCAACCACTTTTCCACCCTTAAATACTTTTATTGCTGGTATACTTTGAATTTCATATTCATTAGCTAAATCATTATTTTCATCAACATCTACTTTAACTATTCTTACATTAGCCATTTCTTCTTGAAGCTCTTCTAAAATAGGAGCTAACATTTTACATGGTGCACACCAAGTTGCATAAAAATCTACAACAACTACTTTATCGCTTTCTAAAACTTCTTTTTTAAATTCACTTTCATTAATATGTTCTAACATAATATTCCCTCCTTTATACCCCTAAGGGGTATTTTCATATTTCTTATAATACTATTAAACATATATACTGTCAATGATATTCAAGATTAACACAATGTTTAATATTCATTTTTAAAAGAAAAAAACTCCCTATTATTTTTTTATAATAGGGAATTTTTTATTCAATACGTTATTTATCTTTTCTGTCAAATCTTATGTATTCATAATTCTCACCAGTTAAGAATCTTACTAGATCCTCTTGGATTAAATCATCATATTTTCCTTCTCTCATAGTATCAATTACACTTTGAGTATCTTCCACCTTTGTAGTTAATAAAATTTCCTTAACGCCTTTAGGAAATTCTATATACTTTCTTATTGTTTCACCTTGACAATCCACAATTACAAAGGATGGTACCTTTTCTTCTCCAGTTGCATCTAAAAGAAGTTTTTCATTTCCTTCTCTGTTTAAAAAACTAATCTTAATTCTATCATTTAATGAAGCAAGCTTTAAAAGATATGGGATAGTACTAGCGGCATCTTTACAGCTTGGTTTAGTAAAAACAATAATATTTAAATTATCATTAATAAATCTAACCTTATCTAACCCTTTTTTTCTAAGTTCGCTTCTATTATAATAGCTTTCAATTAATTCTCTATCTTCCTCATTAATAGTTTCTAAAAACTCTCCATAATTTAGTCCAATATCTGGTCTCAACATAATTCATCAACCTTTCTCTTATGTTATTTAATTTTCAACAAAGGCATGAAGTTCTTTATATATTCCACCAAGAGCTAAAAGTTCTTCATGAGTACCTCTTTCTTCTATACCTTTATCAGTAAGAACAATGATTTCATCAGCATTTCTAATAGTAGATAACCTATGAGCAACAACTATTGTAGTTCTGCCAACACAAAGTTCATCAATAGACTGCTTAATATAATATTCAGTAGTATTATCAAGAGCTGAAGTTGCTTCATCTAATATTAGTATTGGAGGATTCTTTAAAAATACTCTAGCTATAGAAACTCTTTGCTTTTGTCCTCCTGAAAGTTTAATACCTCTTTCACCTATATATGTATTATACCCATCTTCAAGTCCCATAATAAATTCATGAATATTAGCTCTTTTAGCTGCTTCATATACCTCTTCATCAGTTGCATGAAGTTTACCATATCTAATGTTGTCCATTATTGTTCCAGTAAATAAGAACACATCTTGTTGAACTATACCTATTTTATCTCTTAATGATGAAATAGTCACATCATAAATGCTTGTTCCATCAATTAGTATGTCGCCACCATCTATATCATAAAATCTTGGTATTAAACTACAGAAAGTTGATTTTCCTCCACCAGAATGTCCAACAAGTGCCAATGTCTTTCCAGCTTCTATATTAATAGACAAATCACTTAGAATTTCATTATCTTCATATTTAAAGCTTACATCTTTAAACTCTATATTTCCTTTTACATCCTTAAGTTCAATAGCATTTTCCTTTTCATATTCTTCTGCAACATTAATAATTTCCATATATCTTTTAAAACCTGTCATACCACTTTGGTATTGTTCCATAAAGTTAACAAGCTTTCTTATAGGTTGTGTAAACATACTAATATAAAGAAGATATGCTAAAAAATCACCTAGTTTAACTGTTCCATTAAAGGTAAATAATCCACCAACAATAAGAACTACATAGTTTAAAATTCCAATAGAAAATTCTGCTCCTGAAAAGAATTGTGCCATAGCTTTAAAGGCTTCTCCTTTAGCTTTCATGAACTTCTTATTTCCTTCATCAAACTTTTCTTCCTCTAATTTTTGTGCTCCAAAGGCCTTTGTAACTCTTATGCCCGCAATACTATTTTCAAGTGTGGCATTAACTACACCTGTTTTTACCTTAGCTTTAAAAAATGCTTTATTCATCTTTTTTCTAATAGCCATTGTAAATATAACTATAACTGGTACAAATACAAATATTATGGCTGTTAACTTAAAATCAATTGAACAAAGAATTATAAAGGAACCTATAAGCATAATCCCAGAAATAAATATATCTTCTGGTCCATGGTGGGCAAGTTCCGAAATTTCCATAAGATCTGTTATAATTCTAGACATAATGTCACCAGTTTTATTGTTATCAAAATAAGTATTTGGCAATCTTTGAAGATGTTTAAATACTTCTTTTCTCATATCGCCTTGCATACCAACACCAACTAAGTGACCCCAATATTGCATAAAAAATTGACATATAGCTTTTATAATAAACAAAACCATAAGTACTACTGCAAATATGATAATAGTGTTAAATTCTTTATTAGGTATTGAATTATTAACCAGCTCTCTGCTCATCATAGGATAAACAAGATCACAAGCAGATGCAATAAAAGCTGCTACTAAATCAATTGCAAACATAAGCTTGTACGGCTTATAAAAACTTATAAATTTCTTAAACATAATAGTGACCCCTTTGAAAATTAATAATAGCGCAATAGTTTTTATTATACCACTTTCATGACATAATTCAACTTTTTCAAACACAAAAAAGAGTGGTCCATAATAGCCTTATTAATATGCTAAAATGTTTAAACCACCCTTCTGATTTTATTATTTTAGTTAAAATCTATATTAATTCGATAATTCTATCTTTTTCTACATTTAAATTATCTTTGAAAACACCTTTAACCTTAAATGGACTGCCACCTAAAACATAAATATTCCCTTCCATATATATAGCTTCATCTACATCATGGGTAACAAAAATCACCAGTCTATTTTCTTTTGCAAATATAGCCTTAATTTCTTTCATAATACTATATTTTGTCTTATAATCTAGGGATTTAAAAGGTTCATCCATTAATATAACCTTTGAAGGCTTCAGTAGTGCTCTGGCAATATTTACTCTTTGCTTCATTCCTCCACTTAAATTATGTGGATAAAGATTATTGGTATTTTCTATATGCAATAATTTAAATACACTTCTCATTTTACTCTCTGCTTCTTCCTTTGAAAAGTAATCATAAATAAAAAGTTCTATATTTTCTTTTACAGTAAGCCATGGAACTAGTCTATCCTCTTGAAAAATATAACTTACATCATTACTTTCTATACCTTCTATTTCTCCACTATCCTTGTCTTCAAGTCCTGTTATAATATTTAATAGCGTGCTCTTGCCTCCACCAGATTCTCCAATTATACAATTAATTTTCTCTGACTCTAGTTCTAAGTTAAACTTATCATAGATAACCTTCTGGTCAAATGTTTTACAAAGATTTTTTATTTTTATTTTCATTACGCCACCTATAAACCTTTTTATCAATAATCTTATTTATCACTTCAAAAGCAATAGAAATAATTGCAATAATTAAAATCCAGGCAAAAATTGCTGTTGTATCAAAATTAACCTTAGCTACTTGCACGGCAGAACCTATACCATACTTAGGCTGTCCATGAACTTCTCCAGCTACTACCACCTTAAAAGCCAAAGAAAATGTAGACATAAGAATTCCGGCAAAATAAAACTGAATACTAGGAAGATATATCTTTAATATTTTTTCCTTCATAGATACATTATAAATGTCACACATTTCAATTAAATTCTTGTCCACTTCTTTAATGGCATTAATTACTCCTTCATATAAAATAGGAAATACTATAAAAATTCCTACTATAAAGGGTGCCTTATCCTTATTAAACCAAACAAGTGCCAAAACTACTAATACCATGGTAGGAATTGTTTTGGTAATTGAATGAGCTGGCTTTAAGAGATTTCTAAATAAGGGGTACATCACAGATAGTACCCCTATAACCATTGATAGTAAAAAAGCAATTACAAAACTTATTATTGATCTATAAAGACTTTCTAAAACATTCCTAAAGAAGTCTTTATCTTTAAAAATCTCTGCCATGGAACTTAATATATCTTCAAGCCTTGGTAAGTAAATATCATTATTAATTTTAATAGCTACTACTTCCCAAAGGCATAAAAACACTATTAAAGCTAGAAACTCTTGTTTTCTATTTTTCCATGAAAACTGCATCATCAGGAACTTTTCCTCCTATTGTTTTCGCATTAAAGTCCTTTAATTTATTGAAATATGTTTCATATTCCTTTGTACAATCCTTAATAGCTACAAAGTTTATATTAGCATCAGAAACTGCTTTTTGAATTACTGGTTTCTTTGCTGTTACTCCAAGTTCTTCACAATATGATGCCATTTCCTCGGCATTATCATTAGCAAACTTACAACTTTCTTCGAATTTCTTTAATAATTCATCTATAAATTTCTTATCATTTTCAACTAAGTCCTTCTTAACAATTAATGCAGCTTGTGGATATCCATATTCTGAGTTATTCAAACTTTTCCACTCTTTATTTAAATCCATAACCACCTTCAATTCAGGCATTTTAGCTCTTACCCCTGTTAAAGCAGGTTCAGGAATAACTGCATACTTTGCTTTTCCAGAAGTTAAAACGGGTACTAAATCAGTTGCATTATCAACATATGAAAAATTATAATCCTTTGCGGGATCATATCCCTTATCCTTTAAAATTGATTGCATTGTAATGTCAGGAGTTAAGCCTTTTCCTACATTATATATTTCTTGACCTTTCAAATCATCTAAAGTCTTATCCCCATCAGTAGACACCAAATAAAAAGATCCCCATGTAACTGTACCGGCAATAACATAACCTGCATTTTTGTTATACTGAGTTGCTGCTAAGTTTGAAGGCACTACAGCCACATCCACATCGCCTTTTAATACTCTAGCAGAAACATTTTCTGTAGTCTTTTCAATTGAATAATTCATATTATAGCTATCAGCAATTTTCGAATCTTCCTTCATAAGCTTTGCTGCAGCCATTGATGTTATACCATCTGGAACTAATACATTAATATCTTTTGATTCATTTTTTGTAGTTTCACTTTTACTCTCACAACCAATTAAAGAAGTTAAAGCTAAAGTTACTCCTAACATAAGTGCTAAAAATTTCTTCACTATATTCCCCTCCAATGTAAAATTATAAGTCTCCACCCACTATAATACTCCAAAAAAAAAAGAGAAACAACGCATATTTGATATC
>JAQXTC010000257.1 GCA_029219285.1 Clostridiaceae bacterium | reverse complement strand
TTACCAGTTAAAACAACTTTTTCTGCATTGATTACTATTACGAAATCTCCACAGTCAACATTTGGTGTAAATGTTGGTTTATTTTTTCCTCTTAATATTGAAGCAACTTGGCTAGCAACTCTTCCTAGTGGCTTACCAGCAGCATCTACAACATACCATTTTCTTTCAACGTCTTGTGCTTTTGCAATGTATGATTTCATCTATTTCCCTCCCTGAACTTACATCGTGTGCTTTACTTATTTTTATAAGTATAGCTTATATGTCAAGACCCGGGGCTAGTGAGTCTTCTACACATAAATCTCTAACAAACAAATTTATTATAATACACGCTTACGGGCGTGTCAACATTTTTTCTACTTTTTTTGTAGTTAATAATAAACTTTTTCCAAAACCAGACCGTTGGCTCTAACACATGGACCAGCCTTGCTTCTCTCACATGATTTAATAATGTCTTCTACATCTTCCGCCTTAATTTTCCCTTTGCCAACTTCAATTAGAGTACCTACTATTATCCTGACCATGTTGTATAAAAATCCATCAGCCGTAATAAAGATCTTTATTTTTTCACCATTATTTTTAATATACAACTCAGATATTGTTCTTACTGAAGTTTTTACAGAACTACCGGTTGTTTTAAAAGCGCTAAAATCATGTTTTCCTATAAAATATGTGCAAGCTTTTTTCATAGCTTCTATATCAAGCTCTTCTTTAACTTGAAATATATAATCCTTACCTATAGCAACTTTTTCATATCTATTTATAATAGTATAACTATATGTCTTACCCTTACTGCTATATCTAGCATGAAATTCCTCAGGCACCTCTTCTGACTTAATTATTGAAATATCATCAGGTAAATTTCTATTTAAAGCTTCTCTAAAGCGTTCTGGAGGTATTGAACTATTAGTTTTAAAGTTACATACCATTGCCCTAGCATGAACTCCAGCATCCGTTCTTGAGCTTCCAAAAGTTTCAGTTTCTTCACCAGTTGCCTTTAAAATAGCTTTTTCAATCATTTCTTGTATTGTTCTATTATTTTTTTGCTTCTGCCAACCACCATAATTTGTTCCATCATATTCTAGGATTAATTTTATATTCTTCATATTTCTCCTCTTATAACTGAAAATAGGGAACATAAATAATTACATTCCCCACCTCAAAATAATTATATAAATTTATAATGCAAATCTAACTACAAAACTTGAAGCAAATACTACTCCAAAAATCACAAATGCAACAACATCTCTACTTGAAAATTTAAGAACTTTCATTCTTGTTCTTTCAGCTCCACCTCTATAACATCTAGCCTCCATTGCCATTGCTAGTTCGTCTGCTCTTCTAAACGAACTTATAAATAAAGGTACTAATAAAGGAATTAAGCTTTTTGTTTTTTGTATTACATTACCACTTTCAAAATCAGCACCTCTTGCTTGTTGTGCTTTCATAATTTTATCAGCTTCCTCTACAAGAGTTGGTATAAATCTTAATGCTATAGTCATCATCATCGCCAGTTCATGAGCTAAAGACTTTCCAATAGGTCTTAAAAGTCTTTCAATACCATCTGTTAATTCTATAGGCGATGTAGTTAATTTTAGTAATGATGTTCCTACAATTAAAAATATTAATCTTAATGCCATAAAAGCAGCAAGTTCTAATCCTTCCCTATATACTTTTAAAAAACCAACTTGAAATACTAAAGTATCTACAGTACCTTTAGTCATAAAGATATTTAATATGCCAGTTATTAAAATTAAAATTAAAATTGGCTTTAAACCTTTAAAGATATACTTCAATGGTATTTTTGCATTTATAATAGTAGCAACTAAAAAAGCAACAACTAACACATATCCAATAAATTTATTTATAATAAATAAAGAAGCAATAAATAATAAAGAAATTAAAATCTTTGTTCTAGGATCTAGTTTATGAGTGAACGATTCTCCAGGTAAATATTGCCCTATAGTTATATCTTTTAACACTTCATTACACCTCCATTACTTATCCTTCTTTAATACTTTAAGCAATTCTTTTCTTGCTTGTTCAACAGTATATGCATCCTCTGAAACATCAAATCCTTTTTCTTTTAACTTTCTCATTAAATATGTAACTTGAGGTACTGCAAGCCCAATACTTTCTAAAGTATCAATTTGTTTAAAAACTTCTTCTGGTTTACCTTTTAATGCTACTTTCCCATGGTTCATAACTACTACAGTTTGAGCTAACTTTGCCACATCTTCCATACTATGACTTACTAATATAATAGTCATTCCATATTCATCATGAAGTTTTTTAATTTGACCTAAAATATCATCTCTACCTTTTGGGTCCAAACCAGCAGTTGGTTCATCTAAAATTAATGTTTGAGGTTCCATAGCTATCACTCCTGCAATAGCAACTCTTCTTTTTTGACCTCCGCTTAAATCAAATGGAGACTTATCTTTATATTTCTCATAATCTAAATCTACCATATTCATTGCTCTTTTTACTCTTTTAGTAATTTCTTCTTCAGGTAATCCTAAATTAGTAGGTCCATAAGCTATATCTTTTTCTATTGTTTCTTCAAATAATTGATATTCAGCATATTGAAATACTAAGCCTACTTTTTTTCTAATATCAGTAAGTTTAACACCCTCTGCTGTTATGTCAGTTCCATTAACAATTATTTTTCCACTACTTGGTTTCAATAAACCATTCATATGTTGGATTAGTGTAGATTTACCTGATCCTGTATGACCTATTAAAGCAACAAAATCACCATCTTCAATGTTCAAGCTCACATTATCTAATGCAACTTTTTCAAATGGACTACCTGGCATATATATGTGAGTTAAATTTTCTATTTTAATTGACATAATGCATTCACCCTCTCATCTACATTTAATATTTCAGTACTTATATCTACCCCTGCGTTCTTTAGCTCATTTGCTAATTCAGTAACTTGTGGCACATCAAGACCAATTTTTTTCATCTTATCAACTTGAGAAAATATTTCTCTTGGATTTCCTTCCATTTTTATCCTGCCATTATCAACTACTACAATTCTATCTCCCATTGCAGCTTCGTCCATATAATGAGTTATTAAAACAATAGTAATTCCATAATTTTCATTTAAATCTTTTATTGTTTCCATAACTTCTGTTCTAACATTAGGGTCTAGCATAGCAGTAGGCTCATCAAACACAATACATTGTGGTTTCATAGCTAATATGCCAGCTATTGCTACTCTTTGCTTTTGACCACCTGATAAAAGATGTGGAGCATGTCTTTTATATTCAGACATCCCAACCTTATTCAGACTCTCATTGACCCTTTTTCTTATCTCACTAGGTTCTATACCAAGATTTTCAGGTCCAAATGCAACATCTTCTTCAACAATTGTAGCCACTAACTGATTATCTGGATTTTGAAATACCATTCCAGCAGTACTTCTTATTTTCCAAACATTTTCTTCATCACTTGTATCTAGTCCATCTACCAAAACAGTACCCTCAGTTGGTACTAATAAAGCATTTATATGTTTTGCAATGGTTGATTTACCAGATCCATTGTGCCCAAGCACAACTAGAAATTCTCCACGCTTAACTTCAAGATTTACTCCTTTAACAGCATATCTCTCAATTTTCTTCTCATCCTCGAGAGAAGTATATTTATATGTAACATCTTGAAAATCAATCATATTTTCACTCATATTCTTCCTCCTAATTGAGCACACTCAAGATTCTATATATTATACAAAAGAATAATTTAATGCTGTATATACATTATATCTATTATATACTACACTCAATCAATATCAAAGATTTTTTTGGAAACATTCTCCTCTATATTGTATAGAAATTAATATTCAAAATACACTATATTTGAAAAAAGAGGTTAAGCAAATGCTTAACCTCTTAAAGATTATACTAATTCAAGTATAACCATTTCAGCTCCGTCTCCTCTTCTAGGACCCTTCTTATACATTCTTGTATATCCACCGTTTCTTTCAGCGTATTGTGGAGCTACATTATCAAAAAGATTCTTAACAACTGCTTCTTCTTGAACAAAAGATAAAACTTGTCTTCTTGCATGAAGATCTCCTCTCTTAGCAAGAGTGATCATCTTTTCAGCAATGCTTCTAGTTTCCTTAGCTCTAGTTTCAGTTGTTTCTATTTTACCATACTTTAAGAAGCTTGTTACAAGACCTCTTAACATAGCTTTTCTTTGGTCTGTAGGAAGACCTAACTTACGATAACCTGCCATGGAATTTACCTCCTTACTCGTCGTTTAGTTTTAAAGATAAACCTAGTTCTTTAAGTTTATGTTCAACTTCTTCTAAGGATTTCTTTCCTAGATTTCTAACCTTCATCATATCGTCCATTGATCTTGTTGCAAGTTCTTGAACAGTATTGATACCAGCTCTCTTTAAACAGTTATATGATCTAACTGATAAATCAAGTTCTTCTACAGTCATTTCTAGGACTTTTTCCTTCTTATCTTCTTCTTTTTCAATCATTATTTCAACATCATTAGTATTGTTAGTTAATGACATGAATAATTTAAAGTGTTCTATAAGGATCTTTGCTGATAAGCTAATAGCTTCATCAATTTTTATGGTACCGTTAGTCCATATTTCTAAAGTTAATTTATCATAGTCAGTGATTTGACCAACTCTTGTATTATCTACAGTGAAATTAACTCTCTTGACTGGAGTATATATTGAATCTACAGCTATTGCAGATATAGGTAATGATTCACTCTTATTTTTGTTTTGAGTAACATATCCTCTTCCTCTGTTTACTGTTAATTCCATATATAATTTGCCGTTTTCATCTAAAGTCGCTATATGTAGGTCCTTATTAACGACTTCTACGTCTCCATCTGTTTTGATATCTGCACCTGTTACTACACCAGGTCCTTGAGCATCAATATATATAGTCTTTGGACCTTCACCTTCCATCGTTAACGCTAAAGACTTAATGTTAAGAATTAATTCAGTAACATCTTCCTTAACGCCTTGTACAGT
>JAQXTC010000256.1 GCA_029219285.1 Clostridiaceae bacterium | reverse complement strand
TTGCTTATAACGAGATGTTTATTAAGTGCACCCATTTTTAAAAACGAAAGGTAAAAAAATAAGAAAATATACAAAAAAACAACCATAGCAGTTTTAGGCTGCTATGGTTGTTTGATCTTAAGGACTTTTTTTACAGCTCCTATTTTTTATTTCAATATTTATGATAATTTTCTTTTATTAGAAAATAGTGTAATATATACATGTATATATTGATAAGGGAGAATATAGATGAATTATAATTATAGATTAGTTGCAACATTATTTATAGAAAAGAAAAAAATATATAGATTACTTTTGTTTTTTACTATGTGTTCATTTATTTTAAATATAATATCATATTGTTTTTTTAAAACTGTAACCAAAATTGATACTATTATATATATGATTATCGCTTTTACATTAATTAAATTACAAGAATCTATGGATGGGGTTAAAGATGAATTTTATAATTATACATTATTAATTTTAAATGTATTAGTGATTTTAACTTGTTTTTATGATATGTTACCTATTAATGTTTATTTTAAATTTAATATTTTAAATAATATTTGTAATACTATAAATTTTTCGTTAATTATTTCATTTATTTGTTTGCAAAGCTTAAAACTTGATGTATATAGAGAATTAAAATATAAGTTGACTCCAAAAGTAAATTTGGCAATTCCATTATTAATATTGATTAATTACGAATTATGTATAAATGGATATGCATCTTTATCACAGTTTATTTTAGATCTGATTAGTATATTTGTTTTATTATTAAGCGTATATATAATTACTAAATCGTGTAAGACAAAGAATAAAGACAATTTTAATCTTCCTCAAATTAAAATTGCAATTTTATTTATGATGTGTTTAATTGATTGTATTGGAATAGTATTATACAATAAAGTTTTTATTGTATATTTAATAAGAAAAATACTGTACATGGGATTTGGATTGACTTTAGGATATGTTTTATTAGAAAAGTATTTAAACGATCCTTATAAAGTGTTATTTAATGATATATACGAAAATAATATAGAATTAAATGAATTAAATAACCAGATTAAGTTAAAAAATATAGAATTAGAATTTTCTCAAATGTTTATTAAGAAAAAAGAAAAAATGTTTAAAAAGTTTTTCTTAAAAGTACCTATTCCATTAATAATTGTTACTCAAAAGGAAAGAATAATATTCACTAATGAAAGTTTTAGACAACTTATTAATAATGATGATTTGAAAAATATAATTAATAAAAATATATTTTCAATAGTATCTGTAGAAAAACCAATAGATATTTTAAGCAAAGCAAGACAAAAAGATAATATACATAGTGGAACAATATTAGTTAATAATGAATTAAGATATGTAGATATGGAATTTATTGATATTAATGATGGGAAAGAAGTCGTTATTGTATTTAATGATGTTACAACAAAAATTAAATTAGATACATTGAAGGCTAAAGTTGAGAATAATCAAGTAAAAGAAAAAATAAAAAATGAATTTTTATCAAATATATCACATGATTTGAAGACTCCAATAAATGTTATTTATTCTGCCTCACAATTAATAAATATGTTTATTAAATCCAATAATTTAGAGTCTGTAAAAAAATACAATTCTATTTCAAGAATGAATTGTATCTCATTAACTAGACTTACTAATAATTTAATTGATAGCAGTAGAATATATTCTGATTATATATCAGCTGATTTACATATTAAAAATATTGTTGAAGTAGTTGAAGAAATAGTAACATCTTTAGTGCAATATGCTAAAAATAAAAAAATAGATCTGATTTTTGATACGAGTGAAGAGGAGATATATGTAAGTATTGATGAGACCTTTATGGATAGAATTATAATGAATTTAATATCTAATGCTTTGAAGTTTACTGGTGAGAATGGAAAAATTAAAGTTATGGTGAATGCTGATGATAAGTATGTGACAGTAAGTGTATGTGATAATGGAAGAGGAATGGATAAGGAGTTTATAGAAAAAGCATTTTCAAAATATTCAATGGATGATAGTAATAGGAATATGAATAAAAAAGGAACTGGTATAGGGTTATTTGTTGTAAAGAAATTAGTAGAAAAACAAAATGGTATTATAGATATTAATAGCAAAATTGATGTTGGTACTAATATAAAAATTAGATTTAAGAGGGAGAATAAAAATGATTAAAAAAAATAGATGTCATAAATTATACTGTGTAATGATTTTTATAAGTATTTTTATTCTTTGTATATCAGCATTGTTTAATAATTTTAATAAAGTTTTCTATAATAGTTTTGATTTGATATGTGTTGGATATTCGTTTGCTTTATCAGTAACAGCATTATTAAAAAAGAAAGATAATGATAATAAATTTTATAAATATATAGGATGTGGATTTGTTTTTATATTTATTTTAAACATGATTAAAGTAATAGAAAGTTCCAATGGAATTAAGTTTAGTAGTATTTATTTAGTTAATGGGATAGACATGCTTTCAACAAATTTTCAGATTATCATTATTGCAATGGCATGTTTATTTAAATGTAAGGAGTTATCAATAAAGAGAGCGGTAGATATATATTTTGTATTATTTCTTGTTTGTAATTTGATTTTTATTATTCCTCATAATGATTATATGGTTTTGTATGAGAAATTTTGTATTGCTTTTGTAATTATTAGTGAAATGATTGCAATTACTTACGTTGTATATAGTACACGAAATAAGACTATTACACCAACTGAAAAAACTTTAATTTCTCATTTTTGTATTTTAATTCTATTACAACAAATTCTGATTATTCTAGAAGGATATAAAAATGATGAGTATTTATATATTGCAGAGATATTTAAATTCTATGCTCATTATATAATATATCTAATTGTTGCCAATGAAATATTGCATAATTCATATATTAAGGCTAGAGAAAATTTGGAGTATATAAAAACTGCTCAAGAAAATTTAAATAGTGATTTAAATACAAGAAATAAGACATTAATTGAAATGGAGAAAATGATAGAAAAGAGTGAAAAAAGGTATGGACAACTTATTGAATCTATAGATGATGGGATCATTATATTTTATTTTGATAAAGTATATTATGTTAACAGTATAGCTATGAAGATAATTGGATATGACAATTACAATGAACTTGTAGACATGAAATTTGATACTTTTGTAAGAAAAATATTATATAAGAAGATGATGATTGGAAACTTCAGTGAGATTTTTAATAAATTAAAGAAAACAGAAAATAAGGATAAGACCGAAGTTAAAATAGAACTTCCACCGATAAATGGAGCTCAATATGAAATATATATAATTAATATTGATTCTTTAAATAGATTTATATATATAAAAAATATTACGGAAATTAACAAGATTCATGAGTATAAAAGAAAATATAGAGAATCGTTAGTATTACAAGAATCTAAAAAAGAATTTTATTCCAATATTTCCCATGAACTTAGAACGCCAATTAATTTAATATATTCGGCAATTCAATTAACCGAAATGAATATTAAGGATGATAATATTAATTCTATAAAAAAGAATTACAAAACAATCAAACATAACTGTTTAAGACTTATAAGAACAATTAATAACTTTATAGATACTAATAAAATATCTGAAGGATATTTGCATCCTAATTTGAATGTTTATAATGTTGTTTCTATAGTGGAAAATATATCTTTAGCTTCGAATAGGTATATAGAAAAAGTTAATAATAGACTTATTTTTGATTCCGCAGAGGAAGAATTTTATGCAAGATGCGATAAAGATATGATAGAAAGAGTAGTACTGAATATTTTATCTAATAGTGTTAAGTTTGCTAAAAATTATGGCGTTATATATATAGATATTTCTGCAGATGATAAAAAGATATATGTTAACATAAAGAATACAGGATATATTGTAAGGGATGAAATAAGACCTTTTTTATTTGATAAATTTACAAAGGTTAATAAATCATTAAATAGAAAAAGAGAAGGAAGTGGTCTTGGTTTATATTTGAGTAAAGAATTGCTTGAATTACAAGGGGGGACTATAACAGTTGGTAGTGAAACGAAAGTAGGAACAGAATTTTTAATTACTTTACCAAGGTGTTACGATGCAAGTGAATTTAAAAATGAAGAGAGTTTAGAAATGAGTTTATTAGATGAAAAAGTAGATATAGAATTTTCAGATATATATTTGTAATTAAGTAGCATAAGATTAATTACTAAACATAAATATAATTAGGAAATATTATTTTTATGAGGTAATTATGAAGAATATTTTTAAAGTTAATGGCAAGTTTTATTTATTCCCTTTTTTAATTTCAATAGTAATTCCACTTGGAGGTTCAACATTAATAGCATATTTAACTAGAAATAGTATGAATGTTTATAGTGAAGTTATTGTGCCGTTTTTTGCACCACCAAGCTGGGTATTTATAGTTCTCTGGCCAATTCTATATTTTTTTATGGGAGTGGCAAGTTATAGGATATATTGTTTGAATGTACAAGGAGTTCATACAGCATCTGCATTATTTTTTTATTATGTACAACTATTATTAAATTTTTTATGGAGTTTTATATTTTTTCCATTTAAGTTATATGGATTAGCATTTATAGAACTTATTATACTCTTTATTTTTGCAATTATAACTTTTATAAAATTCTATAAAATAGATAAATTATCAGGGATATTACTTCTACCTTATATTTTTTGGCTTGTTTTTGCATCTACATTAAATTTTTATATCTGGAAGTACAATGAGATGTAACTGTACAATTATTATCATTAATAAGCTTAGAAAAACAAAGAGGGATAAAATCAATTCATATAATTGATTTTATTTTTTTGTCTATACTTAAAAATAAATAGTAACTGGTCTTAAAGTTATTTTAGTGTTAATATATTAAGTGCTGAAAATAAAAGTAAAGGAGGCAATTCTGTGGCAAAAGTAATTATAGCAGAAAAACCATCTGTAGCAAAAAATATAGCAGATGCATTACAAATAAAGACTCGTAGAGATGGTTATTTTGAAGGAAATGGTTATTTTATAACTTGGGCTTTTGGACACCTTTTGCAACTTTATGATGCTAAAGATTATGATGAAAATATGAAAGGCTGGAGATTTGAAAAATTTCCTTTTATACCAGAGCATTTTCAATATAAAATAAAAACTGACTCTATAGATAGAACCACAGAAGACAAAGGGGCTAAAAAGCAAATAGGAATAATTAAGACGTTAATAGATAAGGATGATGTTGATGGAATTATTTCCGCAACAGATTTTGATAGAGAAGGTCAGGTTATTGCAGATGAGCTTTTTGGATATTTAGAAGTTAAGAAGCCAATTTATAGACTATTATTAAATGAATGGACACCTGATGAAGTAAAAAAAGGTTTAGAAAAGTTAAAAGATAATAGAGAAATGAAACCATTACAAGATGCGGGTATAGGAAGACAATGGTCTGATTGGATTATAGGGATTAACCTGACATCTGTTAGTACATTAAAATATAACTTTGAAAAAAATAAAACAATTAATATAGGAAGAGTTCTGCTTCCAACTTTAAAAATTATTTATGATAGAGATAAAGAAATAGAGAATTTCCAGGCTACAACTTACTATAAGTTAACTAGTACATTTAAGAATAAAGCTAATGAAGAATTCGATGGATTATACTATGAAAATCAAAATGAAAAGTTTGAAGATAAAAAGGTACTAGATGAACTTATTCCAGAGTTAAAAGGTGGAAGAGCAAAAATTGTTGATAAACAGACAGAAAAGAAAAGAGATTATCCTCCCTATTTATTTAACCTTTCTAATTTGCAGGGGTATATTACTAGTAAATATAAGGGATGGACATCAGATAAGGTTTTAAAAGTAGCACAAAGTCTGTATGAAAAGAAGTTTACTACTTATCCTAGAACAGCATCTGTAGTGCTTGAAGAAAGTTTAGAGGATAGAGCAAGAAAAGTATTAGAAACATTAAAAGTAGGACTTCCATATGAAAAAGATATTAAATTTGTAAAAACTAAAAGAATATTTGATAATTCCAAAGTTGAAAGCCATAGTGCTATTACTCCAACATATATAAAACCAACAGGTCTTTCAAAAGATGAAGAAATAGTTTATACGGCGATAAAAAATAGATTTATTATGCAATTTATGCCTGTTGCTGAATTTGAAGAAACTAAAATAACATTAAAAGCTAATAATTCAAAAGTTAAAGGGAAATTTATAGCTAAGGGAAAAGTTCAATTGGTTGAAGGATGGAGAGTAGTTGAAAAAATAGAGAGTAAGGATACTATTTTACCTATGGTATCAATTAATGAAGAAGTTGATATTGTTAATAATAAGATAGGGAAAGTTACTAAAAAACCGCCTAAACATCATACTGAAAAAACTCTTCTTAGAGTAATGGAGACTTGTGGTAAAGGTGTAGAAGGTAAAGAAGATTCAGAAGAAATGATGCAAGCTATATTAAGTGGATTTAGCATTGGTACACCAGCCACAAGAGCAGAGACAATAAAAAAGCTTAAAGATATAGGTTATATAAAAACTAAAGGAAAAAGTTTATTGTGCACAGATTTAGGATGTACAATTGTTGAAATATTCCCAGTAAAAGATCTTCTTGATTTAGAGTATACTGGTAGACTTGAAAAAACTCTTTCAGATATAGAAAAAGGTAAATTTAAAAAAGAAGATTTTATGAATCTTATTATTGATTTTACAAAGGATGCTGTAGATAAAATTAAAAGTGATACGGGAGCTTTATCTAAATTTAAGGTGGAACTTCCTAAAAATGTTGAAAGCTTAGGCCCATGTCCAGTATGTGGTAATCCTATAATTGAAGGGGAAAAAGGCTTTGGTTGTAGTAATTGGAAAAATGGATGCAAGTATACTATATGGAAGGATGATAAGTATATAGCTTCATTTGGGAAAAAAGTTTCTAAGGAAATGGTACAATTACTCTTAAAGAATGGAAAGGTAGGTTTTAGGAATTTAAGAAGTAAAAAAGGCAATACTTTTTCAGCATATTTTAGATATGAAAAGAATGAAGAAACGGGATATTTCAATTGGAAAATAGAATTTATATAAAAAATCGTCCGAGCATTTTAGCTTGGACGATTTAATTTTTTGTATTGATTATATAATTGCTAAGCAAAGAAGTTAGAAATATAAGTTGCAAGTTTTAAACATACTGGTGCGATGAATACTGTCATAAGTCCTGCAATACTTATGGAAAGTCCACTCATAGCACCTTCTATTTCGCCTAACTCTAATGCTTTACTAGTTCCGACAGCATGTGATGCGGTCCCCAGAGAAATACCAACAGCAATACTGTCAGTTATTTTAAATAATTTGCATATAGTAGGGCCCATGACTGCACCAATTATTCCAGAAATTATTATTGCCAATACTGTTATAGGAACAATGCCGCCTAACTTATTAGAAAGTTCAATTCCAATAGGAGTTGTAACTGATTTTGGTAATAAAGATTTCATTATTTCAGTATCAAGACCAAATAATATAGACATCAATATTATTGAAACCATACCGATTATTGAACCAAAGAAAATACCTAAGAAGATTGCTTTAGAATATTTCTTTAGTAGGTTAAGCTGCTTGTATAATGGAACAGCTAGTACAACAGTTGCAGGTCCTAAAAACATGTTAATGAATTGTCCACCTTTATTATAGGTGTCAACATCTATATGAAAGGCTAATAAAAATATTATTACTAAAGCTATAGCTATTAATAATGGATTTAAAATTTGAATTTTTGTTTTCTTGTTTATGTACAAACCTATTTCAAAGGCTATAAGTGAAATTATAATTCCGAATAAAAGATTATTTTTTATTATTTCCAATTTAATTATCACGCTTTCTTTTTTGATTTTTTTGATATAAATTGAACTATAAGTCCTGTAGATGCAATAATTATAATTGTAGTAATTATGCATAAAATTATTAGTTTAATCCATGAATCCTTAATGATGTCAGCAGAACTCATAAGACCAACACCAGCTGGGATAAAGAAAAAGGCTAAATGGTCTAATAAGAAATTAGATATAGTCTCAATCTGATCAAGTTTTATAATTTTTGTACATAATAAGAATAGTAAAATAAGCATTCCTAGAATGTTGCCTGGTACAGGAAGATTTAAATAAGATGATATAAAAGTCCCTAATAAATAAATTGTTAGGATTATAATAGCTTCTCTTAATAGTTTCATTTTTAATGCTAACCTCCTTATTCATATTATAATGTATCACTTACGGTTTACTATGTAAATAATATGAAAGGCAATTATGCAAAAATAAGAGAGGAAATAAAAAATGTTCATAAAAATAACAATAGCCAAAAACATGAACAATTTTTGGCTATTACATAATCAATTTTTATCAGCATATTTTTTTTCACATATAGCAACTAATTTATACATTATAAATGCAATAAACGATAAAATTATGATGCTCATCATAACCATATCAAGTTGAGAAATTTGTCCGCCATAAACTATGAGAAATCCTAAACCTTCACGGGCTACTAAAAATTCTCCCATGATTACGCCAACCCAGGACAATCCAACATTTATTTTTAACGCCGAGATAAGAACTGGTATTGAATAAGGAATTATTAAATGGCGTAAAATTTGAAATTTGCTGGCTTGAAAGGTTTTCATTAATAATAATTTTTCTTTATCAATTTCATTAAATCCTGTATATATGCTCAGTATAGTTGTTACTATAGAAATCAGTAGTGTAATTACAATTATTGCAGTCATTCCATTTCCAACCCAGAATATGATAATAGGAGCTAGAGCTATTTTTGGTAGTGCATTTAAAACTACAAGATATGGATCTAATACTTTTGAGAGGAACGGAAACCACCAAAGAAGTATTGCAATTATAGTTCCTAAAAGGGTTCCTAATGAGAAACCTATAATAGTTTCGTAACAGGTTATCATGATATGTCTAAGGAGATTACTTTCTGAATAAAGATTTACAAATGCTTTTACCATTCTACTTGGACTAGAAGTCAAGAAGGGGTCTATTAATTTATAATCAGCAGCAATTTCCCATAATGCAATTAACACTATTAATATAAATATTCTAACAAAAGTTATTTTGAACTTATCTTTCTTAATTTTTTTTATATAAAGTTCATGTTCATCACTCATTGCTATTCAATTCCTTCCATAAGATGTCAAAGTAGTTTTTGAATTCAGGTTCTTGCCTACGTTCAAAAGGAGTGGCAGTACTATTTTTGAAAATAATAGGTATATCTTGTTTTATAAATGCAGGTCTATTACTTAAAACAATTATTCGGTCAGATGCTGAAATTGCTTCACTAATATCATGAGTAACCATGATTGCTGTTTTACTTTCATTTTGGATTATTGATTTTACATCATCACAAACTTTTAGTCTGGTTTGATAATCAAGAGCAGAGAATGGTTCGTCAAGAAATAGAACTTCAGGGTTTAAGGCTAGGGTTCTTATTAGAGCAGCCCTTTGTCGCATACCTCCGGAAAGTTCTCTTGGATAATGATCTTTAAATTTTATTAAATCATATTTTTTCAAAAGATTTTCCACTCTTTCTAAATATTCATCATTTAATAATTCTTTTATCCTTAGGCCTAAAGTTACATTTTCCCAAAGAGTATCCCATTCAAATAAATGATCTTTCTGAAACATATAACCTATTTTATTTAAGTTTTTATGAATATCTTCTTCTTTAAATAAAACTGTTCCTTTGGAAGGAGTTATTATTCCACATAAAATATTTAGTAAAGTTGATTTACCACACCCAGAAGGTCCTAAAATGCTAACAAATTCATTTTCTTCAACAACAAAATCTATATTATTAAGTGCAGGGGTTTCGCCTTTGATTGAATGATAATTCATAGATATATTTTTAACATGAAGTAAACTCATTTTTTCACCACCTTATTTATATGTATAAAAAGATACAGATAAATGGAGGGAAGCCTAGTGTTAATTTTAGGCTTCCGTTTTGTTCCACTCTGTTCGTTCTATATACTATTTTTGGTTTATTACTTTTTCAGCATATGAGTTATTAACTATAGTTTCATAGGATGGTCTTGAAGGTATAAGTGATGAGTCATAAGATTGAATTATATCCATTAGCTTATTTAAATCTTCCTCTTTTAAAGAAGGATCACTTGAAAAGGCTTTGATTTTTTTATAGTTATCTATAACGTTAACTATAATATCATGGTCTGTACCAGGAAATAATGATGCTATTTTAGTTGCACTTTCTTCTGTACTATGACTGAATAGCCATTTTTGGCCTTCATAAATAGCTTTAGTAAATTTCTCGATTATTTCAGGGTTTTGATCCATATAAGATTTTGTCGAAAAGAAACAGGTATAGGCAACATTACCTGAAGATTCACCAATAGATGCTAGAATTTTACCAGTTCCTTCTTTTTGAAGCATAGAAGCAGTTGGTTCAAATAAAGCAACATAATCGGCAGTACCGGACTTAAAAGCACCAGATGTTGCAGTGAAATCAATATTAGTTACCATAGAAACATCTTTTAATGGGTTAATTCCATGATTTTTCATAACATATTCAAGAGCCATTTCAGGAACTCCACCAGGTCTTCCACCAATTATTTCTTTGCCCTTTATTGATTCCCAGGTGAAATCTTTTTCATCAGTTCTTCCAACAAGAAAGGAGCCATCTTTTTGCGTAAGTTGTGCGAATAATATAGGGTAGTCTTCTCTACCTTGATTGTTAATATATATTGTTTGTTCAGGTCCACAAAAACCAATATCTGCATTTTTGCTTAAAACGTTTTGCATTACTTTATCTGCTCCTTGGCCAGTAGATAAATCAATGTTTAGTCCTCCATTTTCGAAGAAACCTTCATTTATAGCAATATACATAGGTGCATAGAATACAGAACGAACTACTTCGCAAAGACGAACAGTTTTTAGGGATTTATTATCTGACTTCTTGCCACAGCCAGAAAGACATAATGTTAAGGTAAAAATTATAGCTACAAAAATGGTGAGTTTATGCTTTTTGTTCATTTTAATAGCTGACCTCTTTTTATTAGTTCTTATGATGTTATAGTATGTCCGATATCATGATAGTGTTCAAAAAAACAAGTAAGATTGTTATAAATTTTTTCGCCTTTATAGAAGTCGATTAACAAAGTATCAACCGAAATTGTTTACAAGAGAGGGGTGTATTAAGAATACAAGAGTAAATTGAAAAATAATGAAGAATATTAATGTATACGTAGCATAATCATAAAATCGCAATATACAAATTTATTGTTTTTTATTACATAAAATGTTATAATTTTCATATAGTTTTATAAATGAGTGGGAGGAGGGATGGTCAAAAAAAGACCATTAATAATGAAAAAAAGATTATTATCTGCAATAGTAGCAACAACAATGATGTTAACTACTTTTACTATAACTCCAATTACGGTAAAAGCTGAACCAGAAAATGAAGAATTAAAAGAAGCAAGAAGTGAATATGAAGAGTTACAACAAAAAGTTAACGATTTCAATGATAAAGTTCAAAAAATAGACGATGATATGACTAATATTCAAAATAAAATAGATACTAATAAAAAGCAAATTACATCATTAAATAATGAAATTGATAAGACAAATAATGAAATTGAAGATTCAAAAGTTAAAATATCTGAAAAGGAAGAAATTCTAGGTAAAAGATTGAGAGAAATATATAAATCAGGCGGAGAGACAAGCCTTTTGTCACTTCTGTTTTCAGCAGATAGTTTTAGTGATTTAATCAATAAAATCGATTCTGCAGTTAGAATTTCTAAAATGGATCAAAAGGTTGTACAAGAACTTGTTGAAACAAAGATAGAACTTGATGAGTCTGTTTCAAGTATGCAGAAGAAGGCTGATGAAATAGTTGGGATTAATGAAGAGCTTGATAATCAACGAAGTGAGTTAAAGTCAAAGAAAGATGAGCAAAGTGAGTTATTAAGTCAAGCAAAAGCAGAACAAGAAGAATTTGATGACAAGTATTTGTCAAAGCAAGAAGAAGAATTAGTTAAAGGTTATATAGACATTTGTAATAATTCATCTAGTTCTCTAAGTGAAATACAAAATGCCATTTCAATACTAAAATCATTAAAAGATAATCAGATAAAAAGTCCAATAGTACAAGATAAAATAAAGGCTGCTTTAGAAAGTGGAGAAAAAATTATAGCTCAAGCTGAACAAGCCAAAAAACAACAAGAAACTCCTGTTCAAGTGAATAGAGGTGGTAGTGATAATACAAAGACAGTAGATGTACATATATCAGGGAACAGAGGAGATTTAGTAGCTTATGCTCAAAGATTTATGGGATGTAAGTATGTTTATGGAGCAACAGGTCCAAACACCTTCGATTGTTCTGGATTTACGTCATTTGTTTATTCTAATGCAGCAGGTATTGGAATAGGAAGAACTACATATGATCAAATCAAAGTTGGTACACCAGTGTCTAGAGATGCTTTGCAAGTGGGAGATTTAGTATTTACAAGTGAGCATCATGTTGGTATATATGTGGGAGGTGGATGTATGATTCATGCACCACAAACAGGGGATGTTGTAAAGATAAGTTCAATTTGGAGTTTCTATGCAGGAAGAAGAATACTATCATAATATGATATGTGTTAATTTAGGAGATGGTTGTTAAATCATCTTCTTTTTATTTTGAAAAAATATATTACAAGGTAATATGATGCTTGTTTTTTAAGCATATAAGAGAATATTATAGAAACTATTGTAATATTTTACTTGTGACCAGCTAATTAAAAGTGTGGAAGATATATAACAGTTATACAAGTTTGCTCTAAAATTTTAACAATGCTATAATTTACAATATATGATAATTAATGCGAGAAAGGGGGGATGGTCAAAAGACCATTTTAATGAAGAAAAAAGTATTATCTGCCATAATAGCAGGAGTAGTTATTCTTACGTCTGTAACCTCAACTGCTCGAGTTGTACAAGCTACACCGGACACAGAGAAAGTTCAGGAAGCAAGGGGCAAATATCAAGAATTGCAAAATAAAGTCAATGATTTAAATGATAAGGTCCAACAAATTGAATCAGAGATGACTTCATTGGAAAGTCAGATATCAGATAATAAAAAACAGATAGTTTCTTTAAATTCTGAAATAGATGATACTAACAAAGAAATTTCTAAAGCCAAAGATGATATAGCCGAAAAAGAAAAAAAATTAGGAAAGCGATTAAGAGAATTATATAAATCAGGTGGAGAAACTAGTTTAATATCCTTAGTTTTTTCAGCAGATGATTTTAGTGATTTAATTACTAAAATTGATACTGCAGGCAGGATAGTATCATTAGATCAAAATATTGTTAAGGATTTAAATGATAATAAAGATAAATTAAATGATAAAGTTTCAGCATTAGAAAATAAGGCTAATGAAATTCAGTCTTTAAATGAAGACAATGAAAATAAGAAAAATGATTTGGATTCCAAGAAGAAGGAACAAAGTACTTTATTAGAGCAAGCTAAATCAGAAAAGGATGAGTTTGATAAACAATATCTATCAACAGTTGAAGAGGAACTTGTAAGTGGATATATAGAAATATGTAAAGATGCATCAAAATCATCAAGTGAAATACAAAGTGCGTTGGATATGTTGAAATCTTTAAAAGATAATCAAATTAAGAGTCCAACAATAATAGCGGAAATAGAATCAGCTATAAGTACTGGTAATAGCAATAAGGAAAAGGCACAAAGTAGAGAAGCCGAACAAGCTAAAGAAGCTTCTGAATCAAAAAAGACACAAGAGGGGAATAAGCAAGAAGTAACTAGAGGTGATATACATGTACCATCATCAAAAGATGCTTCTGCAATAGTAAATTACGCAAGTCAATTTATGGGAATACCTTATGTATGGGGGGGAACTGACCCAAGTGGATTTGATTGTTCTGGATTTACCTCATATGTATATAAGCATGCAGCAGGAATTGATATAGGTAGAGATACTTATGCACAACTTGGACATGGTACTCCAATTAATGATCAAAGTCAATTACAAATTGGAGATTTAGTATTTCCTCATAGTGGACATGTAGGGATATATGTTGGTAATGGATGTATAATTCATTCACCACAGACAGGAGATAGAATTAAAATAAGCAAAATATGGAAATTCTATACAGCTAGAAGAATATTATAGTCAGTTTGTTTTTGGAGATATTGTTAACATAATTTGTTGACAATATCTTTTTTTATTACATTTTAGTAAAAATACTTCCCAAAATATATGGAATTTTTAAAGTTTTTATCTATGCATAGACTATTATGGAAAAAATTATTATAATAAATCGACATATTAAGTTAATAAATCTAAACAAAGGAGAATAATAATGTTTTGTAAAAATTGTGGGAAAGAACATTTTGAAGAGAATGTGTTATGTAAAGAGTGTTCAAGTAAATTAAAACAAGCACAAGTTCAAAATAATACTGAGAGAAATATAGGGGTTAAAAGTACGAAGATTACAATGTCAACAAGAAATATTCTTATAATTGTAGGAGTCATTGTAGCTCTTGTTGGTGGATTTTTATTTTATAGTAATTACAAGAGTAATAATGTAAGTAAAAAAGTAATAAAAAATGATTTAATTGGAACAACAATTAATGTGGGAAATATATCTTCATTCGAAGTAACTGAAGATATGCAAAAAGATATATCTATAGATAGGAAAAATGTACAAGCTGATTATAGTGGTAAGGTATTTAACGCATATGGAACTATAAAAGTTGATAATGACAATTACGAATTAGAGGTACCATTTGAATCCTCATATCTTTACAATAATCTAAGCAAGGATTGGTTATTAATAGATGCTGGTGTTAAAAATTCAGATTCAAGTGTAAAGTTAAATATTAAAAAACAATTAACTGATGAAGTGATTTTAGAAAGACTTACAGGGAAAGTTACTAAAAAAGATACAAGTAATAGTAAAATAAAAGTTAACAATAAAGAAAAAATTGATGAAATTGGTACAGAGTATAGAATTCAAGGTAGCCTTGATTATGAAGGATCTTTAATTACAAAAACAGAGGCTTTTAGTACAACAATAGTTTTTGATGGAGAAGATTGGAAGATTAATGGAGTGGTAAGTACTAATAATTCTGAAGTTACTGTTTCTGAAGATGCATCTTCAGCATCATCAGAAGAAATATTAGATGATATTAAAGTATTATTTATTAATAAAAGTATAAGTTTTGGATTAACATCAAGTTGGAATACATGTGAAATCAATGCTGCTCAAATATCTGAAATAAGTAATATATCAATAGAAAATGATTATGAAACAAACATAAAAGGAACTGTTAAAGTTAAAACAGAGTACTTAGAAGCAGATGGTGATATTGAACTTGAAATAAGTTCTTCTGGATATGTTTCTGCTAAAATAGAAGCAGAAGATGTAGCATTAACAGCACCTTCTGAAGAAACTATACAATCTTTATTAAAGAAGCAAAGTATAAGAGCTAAGGTTAATGGTAGTTCAAAAAATATTACTATTAAAGAAGATGATTCAAAAACATTTAAGTTACAAGAATCATTTGTGGAAAATAAATCTTCAAGAGCGCTATATGTTTTTGGAACACTAACTTATGGTGGCTTAACTGATGATGAGGTACGTATAAGACTTTTATATAATCCTAAAGACAATAAGTGGACTGTATCAGATGTAATTAGTAATAGTATTGAATATAATAAAAGCTATTTTGATAAAGAAAAGTATAAAGAGGAATAATATTGTTCTTTTTATAAATAGGAAAGTATAAAAGTACAAGCATCCACTATTAGATTAAATACTAGATTTATAAGAATTTAAAAGTCAAGAGTGTAAAATACTTTCGTTTCCTTTAGTTAGCGAGTGGTGAGAGTGCAGGGAGTGTCGACTTGAAGCTTTGCCTTCCGGAGAGCACTCCCTGCAGCTCTCAGCCACTCTTTTTAAATTAATGTTACAATAATACCTTGAATTAACCCAATGATAAAACCTAAAATTAGCCCTAAAACTTCTATATGTTTTAATTCTTTTTTGGCTACATTAATAATGATTTTTTCAAGTTCTAACAAATCTAATTCATTTATTTTGTCAGCAACTATTTTTTCAATATTTATTTTTTCTTTAAGCTTTTTTACCATAGTTTCTTCCATATCTAAAAGTATGGAATCAATTTCTTCATCAATGATTTGATTGATTTGAGGTGCTACCATCATTCTAAAGGGAGCAGGAATAAAGTTTAACTTTTCACTAACTACAGTGTTTATTTTGTTTTTTACAAAGTTAATTAATTCTTCTTTATCTTCATCAGTAAAAGATTTATTAATTAAATCATCAATAGATAACAATTCATTAGCTATTACTTGTCCGATATTTTTGGCTATATCATCTTTCCTTTTTGGAATAAGTCCAAGTATCTCAATATTTATAATTGGTATTTTTATAGGATTAATAGGTCTGAACATAAGTTTAATTGCTAGGATATTAGTTATCCATCCAATAACACCACCTATTAAGGCTAATATTAAAATTAAAGTAAAGTTGTTCATTAATAAGTCCTCCCCATATGTAATTTGTAATTCTTATGATATTCTACATCGATATTATGTAGATTTCAAGGTGAAGAGTTTTAAATGGGTGGAAAATAATGTTGTTATTTACATTTAATATTATTTGTATTACAATGTGTAATACAAAGGAGGCTTTGAGATGATTATTGAATTAGACATGACAAGTGAAATCCCTATATATGTACAACTTAGAAATAAGATTGTTATGGGAATAGGTTATGGTGAATTGAAAAGAGGAGAAGGACTTCCTACAGTAAGACAAATGGCAGAAGATATTGGTGTTAATACCATGACTGTTAATAAAGCATATAATATTTTGAAAAGAGAAGGTTACATTGAAATTGATAGGAGGCATGGTGCTAAAGTTAATCCTAAAATTGGATTGGATTTAGAGTATAAAGAAAAGTTGGAAGATGAATTGGAACTTTTAATAGCAGAGTCGGGGATAAAAGGTATGAAAAAAAGTGAGTTTATAAATATGTGTTCAGAATTATTTGATAATATGAGTGGATTGAATTTAATGTGGAGGAATGAATAATGTTATTAGGAAGTATATTGTTTTTGGGTGTATGTATACCTATGTTGTTAATAGTTTATTTTACTGATAAATCTGTTACTAAACCAAGTGGAAATATAATTTTAGGCGCTACAGTGCCAAAATCAAAGATGGAAGATGAAGAACTTCTAAAAATCATAGAGGATTATAAAAAAGAAGAAAAAAAATTTATACTAATTGGCTTAATAACAGCATTACCAATTTTTGTTATTGGAATCAAGTTTTGTAAATTTGCAGCAATTTATTTGATTTTATGGACTACTTATATGGTAATTGGTGAAAATGTTTGTTTGAAGAAAGCTTTTAATAAAATACAACAATTAAAAAGAAAGAATGATTGGTTTACCCTTAAAAAGAGAGTAATAAGTGTTGATACAGAAGTATCAAGACAAAAAAATAAAATGGTTATTTCTAAGCTATATTTCCTTCCGTCACTAATTATTAATGTTATAGGAATAGTATTTATGGATAATTTAGTAATTTCATTAAGTATACTGTTTACAGCATTATTGTGTTTTGTATTATATATGTTTTATATAAAGAGACCTACAATTGTTTATAGCCAAGAAACTGAAATTAATTTAGCATGTAATTTAATTTATCGAAGAAATTGGTCTATTATTTGGGCTGCTTGTGCTTT
>JAQXTC010000255.1 GCA_029219285.1 Clostridiaceae bacterium | reverse complement strand
ATAACAACAGAGAATACACAAACAAATGATAAAGATAAAATTAATGGATTAAGTACTACTGAAGATAATGAAGAGAAAACTAGTGATGCAAATCAAGATGAAGAAATATCCTATGATAAAAAAGATTTAGATAAGGCTGTGAATAAGCTTAATAAATTTTTAGAAGATGATAAGACACATGCAGAACTATCATATCATGATAAGCTTGGAACTTTAATGATTAAAATAA
Organism: Clostridiaceae bacterium; assembly: GCA_029219285.1. Taxonomy (GTDB): domain Bacteria; phylum Bacillota; class Clostridia; order Clostridiales; family Clostridiaceae; genus Clostridium. The sequence goes on along the minus strand of JAQXTC010000255.1, from coordinate 2,381 downwards.
TTGATGAAGAAACAGATAAGACTATTTTAGAAGTTCCACCTAAAAAAATTTTAGATATGGTAGCTAGTATGTGTGAACAAGTTGGTATATTAGATAAAAAAGCTTAGGGGATTATCGTAAAGAGGTGATATAATATGGAATTTATAGTTAACCGAATCGATACTCGAATAAGAAATGAAATAAAAGATAAGACTAGAGAAGGTAAAGTACACAATACTAAACCCATAACTGTAAAGAGGGATTTAGATGATGAAGAAAAGCCAAAATCTAAACATAAAAAAGAAGAACAAAATAAAAAAGAAGCAAAATATATAACTATAGATGGTATTAAGTATAATAGTGAGAAAATGGATGTTAATGTTCATAGAGAAGAGAATTTAAGAGAAGAGAATTCTAGGGGACGAATTATTGACACAAAAAAATAGGGGGATAAAACATGTACCAAAATGGATACAATATTTACAAGAACAACAGTATAAATTATGCATCAAAAGAACAGTTGTTGATAATGCTTGTAGATGGAGCAGTTAAATTTGCAAAAATAGGTAGACAAGCAATAATTGATAAAGATGTAAAGAAAGCTCATGATAGTTTGATGAGAACTCAAGATATTTTTGTAGAGCTTATGGTTAGTTTAGATACAAAACAGGCACCTTGGATGAAGCCGCTATTTAATATTTATGAGTTTATAAACCAAAAACTGGTGGAAGCTAATATGAGTAAGACTGTAGAAAAGATGGATGAAGTTCTTCCTTTAATAGAGTCAGTAAATGAATTATGGCATGATGTATATGAACAGTCTAAAAAAGGTGTCTAGACTTTTTGTATAGAAAAGATAAAAAAGTAATAAATATGATAGGAGTTGATTACAATGACTGTAAGAATGACAGGAATGACTGGGCTTATAGATACAGATGCATTAGTAGAAGCAAGTTTGTTAAGGTATAAAACAAAACTTAATACTCAGAAACAAAATAAAATGATTCAGGAGTACAAGCAGGAGCAGTATAGAGCAATAATGACTCAAGCAAAAGAGTTTCAAAACAAATATCTAGATGTTCTTTCAAGTAACTCTTTATTTAGTTCAAGTGCGTATAATACATTAAAATTCACTTCAGCTGATTCAACAGTAGTAAGTGCAACAGGATCAACAAAGGCAAAAGCTGGAAACTATAAAGTTGTTGTTGATAGTATGGCTGAACCAGCAAGAGCAAAAATGACATCAAGTGATTTTGCATCTTTAAGTGGTGAGATTACAATTAATAATCAAAAATTCACATTAAAAGAAATAAGCGATCCAACTAATTTAGATCAAATAAAGAGCAGAGCAGACGACTTAAATACTAAATTAAAAAATGCTGGTATGGGAGTTACTGTACAATATAGTGATTTTGCTAATGGAGGAACAGGTGGAATTATATTTCAAACTGAAGAAACAGGAACAAATGCTACATTAAGTATAGAAAAAGGAAGTACAGTAACAGCAGGAACAGTAACAGCAGGAACAAATGCTACAGAAAAGTATACTGCTTCGTTTTCTATAGGACAATTAGATAGCAATACTGGAGTTGCAGGAAAATCAATAAATATAAATGGTACAGTTATTGCTTTAAGAGATGATGGGTATGATCCTAATAGTACAGAAACTTATTCTGATAGAGTAATTCATAATTTAATGTCAGATATAAATACAATGGGAATAGACAATATTAGTACGTCAATTACTGAAAACAGTGATGGTATTAGTGTAAAAATTGCTACACCAGTAGCGGATGGAGATCTAAGTGTATCATATAATGATGGTACAACAGATATAGATGCAACTATCACTGGTGGACCAGCGACTAAATGCACATCTCAAGCTATATCAATGAGTGATTTGGGATCTGGAACTACTTCAAAGATGCTTGTTGTAAATGGTAAAACAATTAACACCAGCTTTGACGCTAGTGCAAGTGATGAAGAGAAGAGCGCCGCAATAAATAGAGCTTTGGAGGATGCAGGGGTAAAAGTAGAATTAAAGAAAGATGATACTACTGGTGAATATAAATTATATTCAAAAGAAGCTGGAGCTAATAATAATTTTTCATATGGAGTTAAATCAATAGATTCTAGTGCATCTGGAAATGTAATAGCAGAAAATTTTACAGGAACAAATTTAAAAGGTTCAATAACAGATATGGACACAGGTGAAACTATAATAATAGATGGAACAGAAGGTTATGGAAATAATATTACTTTAGATGAAGTAACATTTAAAATCTCAGATGTAACAGGTTCTGATGGAATTAAAATAACAGGTAAGCAGGATGTTACTGAATTAAAAGATAAGATAGTTTCTTTTGTAAATGATTATAATAAATTAATAGGAGCTATTAATA
>JAQXTC010000254.1 GCA_029219285.1 Clostridiaceae bacterium | reverse complement strand
GATTATATGTAAGTAAATAAGTTATAATTGAATCCACAATAACGACAACCTTTCTAAGTTAGTTTTGTTTGTTGAGAGATTCAATTTTAACATAGAAATTAGGGGGTCGTTGTTTTTTTATGCAAAAAAACTCGCGAAACCATGATTTTATAGATATTTTTTAAGAAAAGAGTGTAAAGAAACTTTACACTAACATTAATGAATTGGGGGATTAATTATGAAAAAATATTATGGTGAATTTGGTGGACAATATGTTCCAGACCAATTGAAAGAAGTTTTAAATAAGTTAGAAGAGGTGTTTGTAAAGTATAAAGATGATCCTGAATTTAAAAAAGAGTATAACTATTATTTAAAACAATATGTTGGCAGAGAGAATCCATTATACTATGCAGAAAGATTAAGTAATTATTGTGGGGGCTGTAAAATTTATTTAAAGAGGGAAGATTTGAATCATACAGGGGCGCACAAGATTAATAATGTGTTAGGCCAAATGTTATTAGCTAAAAGAATGGGCAAGAAAAAAGTTATTGCTGAAACTGGTGCAGGGCAACATGGTCTTGCTACTGCAACAATTGCTGCATTGATGGGTATGGAATGTATAGTTTATATGGGAGAAGAAGATATTAGAAGGCAGGCATTAAATGTTTTTAAAATGAAATTGCTAGGTGCAAAAGTAGTTCCAGTTACTATAGGAACAAGAACACTAAAGGAAGCTGTTGATGTTGCTATAGAAGAGTGGGTTAAAAATGCAAATGATACATTTTACGTTTTAGGTTCAGCAGTAGGACCACATCCATATCCAGCTATAGTAAAAGAATTTCAAAAAATAATTAGTATAGAATCTAAAAGGCAAGGACTTGAAGCAGAAGGGAAACTTCCTAAAGCTATATTAGCGTGTGTAGGTGGTGGAAGTAATGCTATTGGTGCATTTGCTGAATTTGTTTATGAAAAAGAGGTAGAACTTATAGGTGTTGAAGCTGCAGGAAAAGGAATAGATACAACTATGAATGCAGCCACTATGACAACTGGTAAGACAACAATAATTCATGGAATGAAAACATTATGTTTAGTTAATGAAGATGGTACTGCAAAGGAAGCATATTCTGTTTCAGCAGGACTTGATTATCCAGGAGTAGGTCCAGAACATGCATATTTAAGAAGTATTGGAAGAGCTAAGTATGTTCCTTGTACGGATGAAGAAGCTATTGAAGCTTTTGCTATTTTATCTAAATTAGAAGGTATAATACCTGCAATTGAAAGTTCACATGCTTTAGCATATGCTATTAAGTATGCTCCTAAGCTAAATAAAGATGATTATATAATTGTTAATCTTTCGGGTAGAGGAGATAAAGACGTAGAAGAGTTAATGGATAAAATAAATTTAAATAACTTTAAAATTTTTTGAAAAGTATTATCTAAAAGTGTCCCTTAAGAATACTTATATAGTAGATTACTAAAAGTGAGGAGGGGACTGCTTGAGTAAAACTGTTAATCTACAGTTTTTTGAAGTAGGTAATAATAATGAAGAGAGAGTTAACTCCTAATGAAATATTATTTAATATTGATCTAAATGAGGGGGATGGAGAAACTAATCTTAAGGATATACCTCAAATAATCTCTGAATATAAGAAAATAAAGCGAGCCATAAGCATTAATGAAGAAGGCTACAATTTATATTTAATAGACTCATTTTCAAAAGAAAAAGTAGAAAAGTTAAAGACTTTAATTGAAGAGCAGTATAAAGATGCAGAGGCACCTAAAGATATTTGTTATGTTACTGTTGAAGATTTTAAAAGACCTGAAGCACTGTTTTTAAAGAATGGCATGGGGAAGAAATTAAAGGAAACTGTAGAGAATATAAAAAATAGTTATTATGATGTAGCTATGGAATTTTATAATACTTCATCAGATTCAGAAAAAGATAATATCATTGAAGAAATTCACAATAAAAGAAGTAAGTATATAGGTGAATTGATGGATTTGTCAAAAAATGAAGGTTTTGATGTTAAGGCAACTACAGGTGGATTTGCGTTTATTCCTATAAAGGAAGGAGAAGCGATGACAGAAAAAGAATACGATAATCTTTCTGAAAACTTAAAAGATGATATTATAAAAAGGGCTGGAAAACTAAAAAAAGAGGCTGAATCAGTATTAGAAAAACTTAAGGATTTAGAAATTTCATCTATGAAAAAACTAAAAGAAATCTATACTGAATATTTAGATGTTGAATTAGAAGTAGAAAAGGAAGATTGTCTTTTAGATTTTATTACAGAAGATGAAGCATATGAATATTTAGAAAGACTATTTTTTAATATTGAAAAAGGTCTTGTTGATTCTTATTCAATTAATGTTGATGATGATGAAGCAGTAATTAATGATTTTCTAGATAGATTTCAGGTATCTGTTTTGGTAGATAATTCAGAATATAAGCATCCTAGAGTAATATATGAAGAAGATCCAAATGTGATTGATTTAATAGGAAATATAGAATATGAAAATCATAATGGGGCTTATTCAAGTAATTTATCATTGATAACGCCAGGATCATTATTACTTGCAAATGGCGGCTGTATAATAATAAGATTAAGTCATTTAATAATGAATAATTATAGCTATTATTATTTAAAGAAAACATTAATGACAGGAAAGGTTAGCATTGATTCTAGTAAAAATTATTTAGATATACTATCTATAAATGGATTAAAACCTAAGTCTATACCTGTTGGTGTTAAAGTTATCTTGATAGGTGATTATGAAAGTTATGATATCTTGTATGAGAGGGACGAAGATTTCAAGAAATTATTCCCTCTAAGAGTTGAAATTTCAACAGTGGTTAATCATAAAGATATAACAACAAATGCATTGAAAAATTTTGTCCTTGAAAGAGCTCAAAAACTTAATTTTAATAATATAGATGATGATGCTATAAAGGAAATAATTAAATATTTATCTAGAATAGCTAGTAGTAGAAATAAGGTTAATATTTCAGCTAAACATGTGGATAGACTATTAGTCCTTGCAAAAAATGAAATGCAAAACATGGGAAGAAAATCTATTGGATGTACAGATATAATTAATGTAGCATATGAAGAGGAACTAATTGAAAAAGAGATAATGGAAGTGTATAAGGAGAAAAAAATTTTATTATCTTTAGAAGGAAGAAAAGTTGGAAGTATTAATGGTCTTGCTGTATTAAGTTCAGGATACTATACTTTTGGAAAACCTATGCGAGTCACCTGTATAGCATGTAAAGGTGAAGGTAAAATAATAGATGTTCAAAAGGAAAGTAATTTGTCTGGCAATATCCATGAAAAATCTATTAATATATTAAGTGGTCTTCTAAGTAATTTAATAAGTCCATATGAAAAATTACCTATTAATTTTAATTTGAGCTTTGAACAAACTTATGGAATGATTGATGGTGATAGTGCATCCGTAGCTGAAATGTTAAGTATTTTATCAGCATTAAGTAAAAAAGCTATTAGGCAAGATATTGCTATTACAGGATCTATAAATCAATTTGGAGAAGTTCAACCAATTGGAGGAGTAAATGAAAAAATTGAGGGATTTTTCAAAACATGTAAGCTTATGAATAGTAATATTAGTCATGGAGTATTAATTCCTTCATTAAATAAAGATGATCTTATATTAAAGCCAGAAGTTGAGGAAGCAGTAAAGGCAGGGCAGTTTCATATATATACAATGGATACATTAGATGATGCCATTGACTTAATGATGCTTGATGATCAAACTACAATAGAAGATTTTTTCAATACAATTAATGTGGAAGTGCTTAAATATAAGAAAAAGTAAAGTTAAAAATAAAACGAAGTATGATATTAGTATTATACTTCGTTTTATTTTTTACAATAAAAATTATGTTTTTTAATAAACATATATAATATTTGACTAGTTCAATGAAAATATGTTAAAATATGGGAAAAGAAAAAAGGGAGGTGAAGATCCTTAGGTTATACCTTTGGGTGACATAATATGTATCTTAGATTTGAGAATATGGAGGATAAACTTCTTGTGGATTTAAGTGGAGAATTAGATCATCATAGTTCTGAAGAAGTTAGGGTAAGAATTGACGATAGAATAGATAGAGATAATATAAAAAAGTTAATTATGAATTTCAATGGAGTCACATTTATGGATAGTTCGGGTATTGGAGTAGTAGTTGGAAGATATAAAAAGATGAATGCAACTGGAGGGAAACTATGCATTACTAATATTAATAAAGGAGTACGAAGAGTTTTTGAACTATCAGGTTTATTTAAGATGATTGGTATTTATAATAACGTACAAGATGCATTAAAAAGCATCTAATGGAGGGGTTTAACATGTATGATAATAAAGTGAAAATTGAATTTGAAAGTAGATCCCAAAATGAGGGATTTGCAAGGGTGGCTGTTGCTGCATTTATATCACAAATTGATCCTACTATAGATGAATTAACAGATGTAAAAACAGCTGTATCAGAGGCTGTTACAAATTCAATTATCCATGGATATGAAGGAAAAGAGAATGGAATTGTTACTATAGAAGCATCTTTAGTGAAAAATGAAGTTACTATTATAGTTACAGATAAGGGGAATGGTATAAGAGATATAGAAAAGGCAAAGGAACCATTATATACATCAAGACCGGATTTAGAAAGATCAGGCATGGGTTTCACTGTAATGGAAACATTCATGGATAGTATGGAGGTTTTTAGTAAAGAGGGAGAAGGTACAAAGATAGTATTAAAGAAGAAATTTGTTTCAGTAAGTTAGGTGAAGGGTATGAATAAAGGGAATTTTAGAAGAGAGGAATATAATTACGACGATAATTCAGAATTACTTCCACTAGCAAAAGATGGTGATGAAAATGCTATGAATAGATTAATTGAAATAAATCTTCCATTGGTATCTTCTTTGAGTAAAAAATTTTTAAATAGAGGATATGATTATGAAGATATTTTTCAGATAGGCTGTATTGGGCTAGTAAAAGCAATAAAGAATTTTGATTCAAGTTATAATGTTAAATTTTCTACTTACGCTGTCCCAATGATTATGGGGGAAATAAAAAGATTTTTAAGAGATGATGGAATGATAAAAGTAAGTAGAAATACTAAGAGTCTCGCAAGAAGAATACATTATGATAAAGAGGAATTGACAAAAAAGTTTAATAGAGAACCTTCTATTGAAGAATTATCAGAGCATTCAGGGATAGACAAAGAAGATATAGTATTTGCGTTAGAATCTTCATCCAGTCTTCAGTATCTGCAAGATACAATTCATCAAGATGATGGAGCACCTGTACTTCTTATAGATAAGTTAAGTGAAAAAGGTGTGGATGATGATGATATGGTAGATAAAATAGCATTAAAGGAAGCATTAAGAAGTCTTGATGATAAATCTAGACAAATAATAATGCTTAGATATTTTAAAGATAAAACTCAAGTTCAAGTTGCAAAAATTTTAGGAATTAGCCAAGTACAAGTATCGAGAATTGAGAAAAAGGTATTACTTCTTATGAGAGAAAAACTTAAAGAATAGGGGATATTTTAGCTATGGTATAAAAAGATGAACCCAAGTATTAATTTACTTGAGTTCATCTTTTTTAATATTTAAATTTGTTAATGTTATCTTTAAGCTCGGAAGCAAGTTCTGAAAGTTTTGAAACAGAATTATTAAATTCAGATATTGAAGCAGTTTGTTCTTCAATTGAAGCAGCAACTTCTTCTGTGGAAGCAGCGTTCTCTTCGGCAATGGCAGCGAGATTTTCCATGATAGATATTAATATGTTTTTTTGATCATTCATTTCATCACTTGTTTTATTAAGAGAGTTTACAGTTAATATAGTATTTTCAATAGCATTTGAAATACCATCAAATTTGTTGGAAGTTTCAGTTACACTTATTGTCTGATTAGCTATTATGTTACGTACTTCTTTCATTGTGTTTACTGCAGATTCTGTTCTAGATGTCAGATCATTTATTGTTTTTTCTATATCTTCAGTAAATTTATTTGATTGTTCTGCAAGCTTTCGTATTTCTTCGGCTACTACAGCAAAACCTTTACCATCTTCACCAGCTCGAGCAGCTTCAATGGCTGCGTTTAATGCTAAGAGATTAGTTTGTTCTGCTATATCTTTAATCATTTGGCTAGATGCAGCAATTTCTTTTGCCTTGTTATTTGTATTTAATATGACATCATTTATATTATCTATGGCATTACTTGTTGCTGTACTTTGATTCTTTAAGTTAGCAACCATTGAAAGACCTTGATCTTTATAATCTTCTACATCTTTAATGGCATTATTAAATGAAGTCATATTGCTTATATTATTCTCTATACCATTTCCAAGATCTGAAACCTTATTTGCACCACCTTGAGTGTCTCTGGCTTGTTGAGTAGCACTATCTGCTATTTGTACAACTATATTAGAAATATCATTAGCAGTAGAATTGACTTGATTCATATTAGTTAACAAATTTTTTGAATAGTTTGTAACATTGGAAGCCAAATTATTTGTTTCAATGATGAAATTTCTAAGATTTAATACTACATTATTTGCAGCACGAGCAATATTGCCTATTTCATCCTTTAATTTTAGTGTTTCTTTTGGAACTTCTTGAGTAATATCTAAATTTTCTAATCTAGTAAAGTATTGATTTATTGAAATTAAGCTTTTAGTCAATCTTTTAGATATTAATATAGTAGTAATAATAGTCAATAATATAAAAATTAAAGATAAAATAACGAAATTAATTTGAAAACTTTTTAAACTAGATTTTATTTCTTCATCTGCAAATGACTTTTGAATTCCAACAAAAGTAGCTCCTACAGTAATATTTCCTGATTTAATTGGTACATACATAGTTTTATAAGTTTCATTTAAAATATTCTGCTCACCAATATATGTATCACCATTCATTAATGATTTATATGCTTCTGATGAATGGTCTAAAGAAACATTTATAGCTCTATTTCCACTTTCATCCTTGATGTTTGAAGATATTCTTACAAAGTCATCACCGCGTTTTACAAATATAGATGCATAATCCCCAAGATCTTTTGTGATTTTATCTACAACAGAAAAATTATTAGCTATACTTTTATTATTGCTTAATAATTCACCATCTTTTAAGGTTAATTGACCAAAACTTGCATTAATGAGAGACCTAAAGGAATTAGAATCACCAGATAATTTTGTATTTAAATTTGATTCAGCCAAAGATTGCATATAACCTTTACATTCATAATAACAAAAAAGACTAATTATCATCAAAACTATTGAAAACATTACAGTAAATATAAGAATAAATTTTTGTTTTAAACTTTTCACCCAAAATCCCCTCCAGATACCATTTAGTACTTGTTAACAATTACAATTATACGAAAAAAATATAAATTTTTCCACTGTATTAATTAACAAAAATATAAAAACAACTAGAAATGAAAATCTAGTTGTTTTTAGAGGAATATAATAGCCTACCATTCATTAGGATAAGCAATAATATAAACTGTTACACTTCTTCTACCAAAAGCATAACAATCATCACTGCTATTCATATATAAATCAATTCTATTTCCTTTAATGTCGCCTCCTGTATCAGCTGCGACAGCATAACCATAACCATCTACATAAACTTTTGAACCTAAAGGAATAACATTTGGATCAACAGCAACTGTACTTAACCCACCAGGTATTCTTACAGGAATAGTTCCAGTGCAAGTTAAAGTACCACCATAATATGCAGTAGCTTCAAGGGTTAATGTTTTTTTTGCTAAATCAATTGGACTTTGATTTAAGTTGGTTGAAACTTCAGGGTTACTAGCCTTTAGTTTATTGATTTTATCTTCACCAGTAGCAATTGCATCATTTACTTTTTTAATAACTGAAGATGTTGATATTTGTGGTAGTAGGCCTTTTAAGTTTTCAACTGAAGAAGTTAGTTCATTTATAGATGAATTATTTGAATTTATAATTGAAATTGAATGACTAACAAGTTTGTTTTCATTTTCTTCTATAACAGAAGTTAATTTTGACTGTTCTTCAGTAAGTTCTTTTTTTAGTTGATTTAAAGATGCTTCTTTTTCTTTAACTTTAGATAAGTCAGTTTTTATAGAATCATTTAGTGCAAGAAGCTTGTCCTTTTTTGTATTAATCTCATCAGTAACTGAATTTAACTCAGAAACTTTATCTTTAATTTCATTAATGGCATTTTCATCTTTTTTTATTATTACATCACAAGCATTAACTCTTGAGAAAAAATCGTTAAGACTAGTAGATTTAAATAAAAATTCTAGATAAGTAGTTCCTTTATAAGCATCTGTTTTATACATTTCTCTCAATCTTTTTGAAAGCAATTCATTACTTTGGTCTATATCCTTTTGTAGACTTAAAATTTCTTTTTCATTTGCTTTAATTTCAGCATTAGTTTCTTCAATTTTATCTTCATTATTTTTTATAGATTCATTTAATGAAAATATTTGTTTTTCAGTTTGTTTTAATTCATTATTTAATTCAGATAATTTACTTGATACTTGGCTAAGTTGATCTTTGCTGTTTTGTAAATCGTCAGCACTAATGTATGTTGGGAATATGTTTGAAATAATCAAACACATTAATATTGTAAAACTTATTTTTTTCATTAATTATCACCTTATATCCTAAAAAAAGTAAAAATTTTTCTTATAAATATATAATACCATAAAAAAATATATTAATCACATCTTATAACTATATAGCTAAAATTTCCAGTGTTAGGATTTAACTTTTGCAGATACTATAATTAGAATTATTAAAAGGAGAGTGTGAATTGATGGTTAAGGATAAAAAAATACAAGATAAATTTCAAGAATTGACTAAAGAGATTCAACCTAAACCTAAGATACTTAAAGATTGTATCATGGCATTTATTGTTGGGGGTTCAATATGTACAATTGGACAAATAATTATGAATATATTAAGTAAATATGATTTTTCTAAAGAAAGTATTTCAGCTATAACTTCGGTAATAATGGTATTTTTAGGAGCACTTTTAACTGGTCTTGGAATATATGCTAAGTTAGCTAATGTAGCAGGAGCGGGTACAGTAGTACCTATAACAGGGTTCTCTAATGCCATGGTTTCACCAGCAATAGAGTTTAAAAAAGAAGGGTTTATTTTTGGGGTGGCAGCAAAAATGTTTACCATAGCAGGACCAGTACTTGTATATGGAATAGGATCATCGGTAATAGTAGGAATTATTTATTATATAACTACATTGTTTTAATGGAGGAATAGGTATGAGTTGCAATAGTACTAAAAGAAGAGGAAATCAAAGTGTAGAATTAAGTCATCCTCCTAAAATTATTTCAACCTTTTCGGTAGTAGGACCCAAAGAAGGCAGAGGCCCTCTTGCAAGTTATTTTGATTTAATTTTAAATGATGATACTTGTGGTAAAGATAGCTATGAACAAGCTGAAAGTGAAATGATGTTTACCGCAATAAAAGAAGCTATAAAGAGAGCTGAGCTTACTCAAAATGATATAAATTATTTGTTTTCGGGTGATTTATTAAATCAAATAATATCATCGAGTTTTGCGGCTAGAGAATTTGCTATACCATTCTTTGGATTATACGGTGCTTGTTCAACAATGTCTGAATCTTTAAGTTTAGCTTCATTGATAATGGATGGAGGATTTGCAGATCATGTAGTAGCTGCTACTTCGTCACATTTCAGTTCAGCGGAAAGACAATTTAGATTTCCGTTAGAGTATGGATCTCAAAGAAATCCTACAGCTCAATGGACAGTAACAGGATCAGGAGCAATGGTCTTGGGAAGAGAAGGAAATTTCCCGGTTGTAAGATATATAACAACTGGTATTGTAAAAGATTATGGAATTAAAGATGCAAATAATATGGGAGCTGCCATGTCTCCAGCTGCAGTAGATACTATATATAATCATTTTAAAGATACTGGGAGAAAACCAGAAGATTATGACATAATAGCTACTGGTGATTTAGGTAGTGTTGGTAAGAAAATAACAGATGAATTACTACTGGAGTACGGATATGATATTAGTAAAAATCATATAGACTGTGGTGCTGAAATTTTTTATGATGAAGAGCAAGATACTAAAGCTGGTGGTAGTGGATGCGGATGTTCAGCAGTAGTGGCTAGTGGCTATCTATATAAAAAGTTGATGAATAAAGAAATAAAGAGAGTTCTTCTTGTTTCTACTGGTGCATTAATGAGTACCACATCTTCTTTGCAAGGAGAAAGCATTCCTGGAATAGCTCATGCAGTATCAATAGAAAGAGATTAGAGTTTTGGGAGGGAATAAAAATGGAATTTGTTAAGGCCTTTGTTGTAGGAGGACTCATCTGTGTTGTAGGTCAAATATTAATGGATACAACTAAATTAACACCAGGTAGGATACTAGTAATATTTGTTACCTCGGGGGTTATACTTGGAGCCTTTGGTATATATGATAAATTAGTAGATTTTGCAGGAGCTGGTGCTACAATACCGCTACCTTCATTTGGAAATTCTCTTGCTAAAGCAGCAATGCAAGAAGTGGATTTATATGGGCTAATAGGAGCATTTTCAGGAGGAATTAAAGGCACAGCAGCAGGTATCACAGCGTCAATATTTTTTGGCTATATAATGGCGTTAATTTTTAATCCAAAAACAAAAGAATAAAATATTTGTGGTGAATATAGGAATAATAAAATAAGCCATATTCACCATTATTTTTGGAGTGTTTCATTGATTTACATCTTATCATTATATATAATTGAATTTGGATTAAAGTTTGAATGGAGGAAGCATATTGAATAAGTATTGCAATAACTCTTGGAAAACAATATTAGAAATGCTGAAAAGTGATATGTACAAAGGGTTAACTGAGATAGAATGTAGTGAAAGAAGAAAGCACTACGGAGATAATAAAATATTACTTTCAAGCGGTAGTGAAAGGGTAGCTTTTTTTAGAAGTTTTTTTAGAATTTATATTTTAATTGACTTAGTTATTGCCGTATATTTATTTTATATGCAAGAAAATGTTCTAGCTATAATATGTGGTATATTAACATTAGTACAGTTAATTATTAAGTTCATATATGGGAATAAAAAAGAAAAAAATTATAAATTTTTGCAAACCTTAAATCATACTACAACTACAGTGTTGAGAGATGGCGTAGAAAAAATTGTTAAATCCGAAGAGTTAGTAAAAGGAGATATAGTATTATTTTCTAAAGGATCTTTAATTGCAGCAGATTTACGAATTATAAATGCTACAGATATTAAAGTTGATGAAAAAAATATAACTGGGGAAAATTTCCTTAAAGATAAATTTGACAGTAAGATGGAAGGAAACTCATATCTTATTGAAGAAATGAAAAACATATTGTTTAAGGGATCCATAATAAAAGAAGGACATGGAACTGGAGTTGTTGTTGAAACAGGGAATACAACTCAACTTGGGAAGATGCTTACAATGATTACTAATTCATCTAATAATAAACATGGTTTATTAAAAGTTTTAGAGAAAAGGTTAAGTAGATTGATGCTAGTATTATTAATACTAATTATAGGCATTAACTATGGGTTAACATATATTGGACAAGAAGCTAATGGCTTGATACCTTCACTTTTTGCTTTAGAATGTTTACCAGTTGCGTTAATAGCATCATTACATGCAGTATGTTTAAAAAGAGCATTGGCAAAGGAAGGGATTAACCTAATTAATATTTCTACTTTAGATATGATAAAAGAAATTCAAGTGCTTTTTATGGACAAAGTTGGTGCAGTAACTAGAGAAGAAATGATATTAACTAAAGTATATGCCAATAATAATATTTATTTTGATAGAGAAATAAATTATACAAAAGATAGTACTTTAAAAAGATTAATTGAAATATTAGTATTATGTAATAATTCAACTTTTGATTCTCTTGAGAAAGTTGGTAAAGGTGACTTGATGGAAGTTGCTTATTTAAAGTTTGCAGCTAGTAGAATGGTAAATAAATATAATCTTGAAAAAACTAATCCTAGATTATTTGAAGTACCAATGGATTCCGACAAAAGGATGCTTACTACTATCAATAGAGTTAAAAAATGTGCGAGAGCTAATATTAAAGGAAATGTTGATGCTATTTTAGATAGATGTAATTACATAATGGTTGGTGGATTAGAGAAAGAAATAACTGCAGAAGATATTCAAAGAATAAAGGCTATGGATTATAATTTTGCTTTGGAAGGATTAAATACTCAAGGTGTTGCATATAGAAGTTTTAATTACATACCTTCCCAATCAGAAAATATAGAAAATAATCTTGTGTTTGTTGGAATTGTTGCATTAGAGAATCCATTAAGCAATAATATTAATGAAGAAATAGATGAACTTAAAAATAAGGGAATTATACCTATTTTGTTTACTAATGATAACAAAATAACAGCATCATCTTTGGCACAAAAAGTAAAACTTACAAGATCAAATTCAAGAGTAGTTACAGGAGTAGAAGTAGATTGCTTATCTTCTCAAGAACTTATAGATGTTGTAAGTAAATCTAGAGTATTTTCAAGGGCAAATCCTGAAACTAAAGCAATGATTGTTGGAATGTATACTAATGATAATTATAAGGTTGCTGTTTGTGGTGAAAACTTAGGAGACTTACCACTTATGGCGTTAAGTAGAGTTGGAATAAGTAAAGGAAAAGCACCTGAAATAATAAAAAAAATATCAGATGTATATATTGAAAAAAAATATTTAGAAGGATTTTTAAATTTATTTAAGGTATCAAATAAATTTGAAAAAGGAATGAATAAGTTTCAGGAATTTATAAAAATGTTATTAATTACTGAGCTTATATTAGTAAATGCTATGCCTTATATAAATAATGTACAAGTAGTAAGCTATATACCATTATTAATAATTAATGTGTTATTAGGAATACCTCTTGGCTTAGCTCTGTTACAAAATCCTAATGATAATGAAGAAAAAATATCATTAAGGACGATACTAGTAAGTGTACTAGCTATTTGGGGGGTATATGGTATCACAGATGGGTGTGATACTGCCTTATTAATTATACTTGGAGGATTACTTGTAATATATACATTTATGAATTGTAATAAAGTGATTAGAAAAGCATCACTTGCAAGTGTTCTTATAGGTTTAAGTTTCATCTTATTGGTATCAAGTATAGTTATATTAAGTTTAATTAATGGAGTAAGTTTTGATATATATGTAATTATAAGGATAGGAGTTATATTGATAATTTATTTAATATTTGAATTAATATTGAAAAAAGGTCAAAGATAATAGGATGAGGTGATCATCCATGAATATGAATAATATTGAAAAGGTGAGTATGCCAATAGTATACATTGCTTTATCAATACTATTAAGTTCCTTTTGTTTTGGAGTATACGACAAATATTTATGGCTAGCAGTGTTATCTGCTAGCTTGTTTTTTATAGTTATTTCTTTGAAAAATAATATAGTTTTTTCATTAGTGATTGCAATATTTTTTTTAATGGGTTTATTGATTAATTTTAATTATTATAGTTTGAATCCTAGTAGTGAATTTTGTGAAAATGTAAAAATTGTAGAGATAAAATCTTACTGTACTGTAGCTAATTTTAAAGGAAGAAAAATAAATTTAACTAATATAAATCAAAAATTTAATCTTGGCAAAACATATTTGGTTGAGGGGAAATTTGAAAGAGTAATTGATAAAGAAAATGGAAGTATAGGTGAACTAGAGGTTAGATTAGTTAGAAATGAAGAAGAGACGTTAAGCAGCAAACTTTATGATTTAAGAGAAAAAATATATAAAAAGTTAGAAAAAAACGTTGGAAAAAGAAAAGCTGCGCTAATATCTTCATTGGCTTTTGGTTATTCGGACATAATAGATAATGAAGATAAAGAGGAAATGAGAGAATTAGGAATAGTACACGCTATAAGTGTATCCGGATTACATACTGCTCTTGTATTTACTGTATTAAATATATTTTTAAATAAAAAAATATCCTTGGCTATATTGAGTGTATATGTTTTATTTACGGGAGCTTCAGCATCATCCTTAAGAGCATTAATTATGATAATAGTATTAAATTTAGCTCTAGATGTTAGAAAAAGTTATAATTCTCTTGCTTCTATATCATTAAGTGCTATGGTGTTTAACATTATGTCACCTTACTTGATATTTGAAACAGGATTTCAGTTATCTTATTTAGCTACTCTTGGAATAATTTTATTTTCATACAAATTGCAAATTAAATTTTATAGATTACCTGACAAATTAAGAGGAACTTTATCTGTATGTTTAACAGCTCAAATTTTCACATTACCAGTTTTAATATGTAGTTTTAATGAGTATTCAATCATTTTTTTATTAGGTAATTTATTTATAGTGCCTTTATTAAATATTATAATCATAATAGGTAATATGCTTGTTATAGCTTTTTTTAGTCAAGAAGTTTTTGATTTCTTAAGCTATATTTTATTAAAATTAATAAAGGTATTTGATTATGTTACAGATATTATTTTAGATATAAACATAGGTAATTTAGTTGTTAATAGTGGTGTTATAATAATATATTTAAGTATTTTAATAAGTATTTATTTTATGATAAAAGGACATAAAAAGTTTATTTTACTGCCAGTATCAGCTTTTATTTCTATGTACATATATATTTATAGTCCATTTCTTAGGATTAATTACCTTGATTATGGAGGACTTCTTGTTTCGTATAGAGGGGATAGGTGTATTATTACGCAGAAAAATAATATAGATATCAGTAAGTTAAAGAAAATAACCATTTCAAAAAAGAGCTACAGATCGATATATAAAATGAGTATAGCTGGGGTGGCATATATAGAAGAACAAGGAAAAAATTATTTGCTTACTTTAGGCGAAAATAAATTTTTATTAAAGATGAGTAACAAAAGTGTTGAAGATAGTAATTATGGTATAATTAATTTTATAAGCAGAGAAGATAAAGGTATTTTTATTTTTGATGAAGATATTTATATTTATTAGGTGAAAGGCGGATTAAGTTGATTACATTTGATGTACTGGAGAAAGAAATAAAGAGTAAGTCTATAAAAAATTCCTATGTTTTTTGTGGTGGTGATGAAGAATTAATTAAAGAAGGTGTTGCTACTCTTGTTAAACCTATAGTTGCTGATGGCTTTGAGGATTTAAATTACATAAAACTAGATGGATTAACTACTACAATGGATGATATTATGAATGCCTGTGAAACTCTGCCTTTTATGGGAGAAAAAAAAGTAGTACTAGTATATAGAGCTAACTTCTTAAAGGACAAAAGTGATAGTAGTGGAACTAAATTATTTAATGATATAAAAAAGTATTTAAAAGATGTCCCAGAACATACAGTTCTTTTAATGTATTATTTATTTTCTGATAAAAGAGAAACGCCAAAGAAAAATAAGAAATTAATGTCATTAGATAAGTTAACAACTATAGTGCATTTTGATAAGTTAAAAAGAGATAGATATTATAATAAAGTTGAATCTATTTTTAGAGAAAAAGGAAAAAATATAGGTAAAGTAGAACTTAGATTTTTTTGTGAAAGAGTACAAAACAATTTTAATATAATTAAACGTGAAATAGATAAACTTATTGATTATACAAATGGGAGAAATATTACTAAAGAGGATATAGAAAAACTTATTCCGGCTAACAGTGAAGATGATATTTTTGATTTGGTGGATCTAATTTCACAAAGAAAAATTGAGAAAGCCATAGATCTTATGGATGAACTTTTATTTAAAGCAGATCAGCATATGCTTATTGTAACAGCGATAGAAAATCAATTTAAAAAGTTATTTAATATAAAAATTGGAATGATGAATGGAAAAAGAGTGAATGATTTTGTAGCAGAACTTCATGTCCCTCAATTTGTCTGTGAAAAACTTATGAATTTAAGTTCTAAATTTTCACTAAAGCAACTTGAAGGATTAGTTAAGTTATGTGTTAAAACTGAAGGAAGGTTAAAATCTTCATCAGTAGATAAAACTATGGAACTTGAACTTATGCTTGTTAATACATTAATGATAAAGAAATAAATTAAAATACTTATTGATATTTTTATAGGATATTAATAAGTGTTTTTTATTTAATAAAAAAGGGACTTTAGCCCTATGTAATTATGGATAAATTATGTTAGTATAGTAATATGTTACAAATGGCGGGGAGAGAGAAAACATGAATTGGGATATACTTGGAATACAAACCACAACTGATAAAGATATAATTAAAGAAGCATATATGAATAAACTTTCACAAATAAATCCTGAAGATGATGAAGAAGGATTTAAGAGGCTTAGAAAGGCATATGAAGAATTGCTATTGGAGTGTAAAAATGAAACTTACGAGGATAATTCTGATACAGGAAAATGGATTAAGAAAGTGAGTAAGGTGTATAATACTTTTTCTTGCAGAATCTCTGAGGATTCGTGGAAAGAATTACTTGATGATGATGTATGTTATGGATTAGATACAAAAGAAGAAGCAAGTGAAAAACTTTTAGAATTTTTAATGGATAATTGCTATATTTCACAAAAGATATGGTGTTTATTAAATGATTTTTTTGATTGGATGCATAATAAAGAAGAATTATATGAAAATTTTCCGAAAGAATATATAAATTATGTTGAAAATAGGATTAAATATAAAGATATAATTGACTTTGACTTATTTGAGTCTATTGATGATAGTAAATCATATGAGACCTGGATAAACCTTTTTTTCAAAATTAGAAGAGAATTAGGAGATAAAGATTTTGATAATGCTAAAGTAGATTTAGAAACTATCACAGAATTAAATATATATCATCCATACCTAGAAACATTAAAGATGAGGTACTTAATGGATTGTGATGAAAAAGAAAAAGCATTAGAGATTGGAAATAATTTATTAGAAAAATATCCAGATGATATAAGAGTATTATTTGAACAAGCAGAGGTAAAATGGCTATTACATAGAATTGAGGAAGCGAAAGAATTATATGAAAAGATATTAAGTACGTCACCTGAACATTATAATGCTTTATTAGGATTAGCAGATTGTGACTTTTATTTGGAAAATTATGAGGATGCCAAGGATAGATATATTAAATTAAATGGTATAAATATGTATGATGATTATGTTAATAATCAATTGTATAAAACAAATGAAAAGATAATTGAAAAGAATTTAAATATGGATGATTTGTCACTAGACCAGAAATTTAATTTGGGGTGGTGTTTATTTGAAAATTATAGATTTGATGAAATCATAGAACTTTTAAAAGATATAAACATTACTAAAGAATTCGAAAATCAATTTTATGATTTAATGGGAAGGACATATTCTAAATTGGGAAATTATGAATATGCAATTGATTACTTCGATAAATGGAAAAATAATTTGCTTAATTTAGAAGAAAAAAATTCAAGAGAAACAGCCCAATTGAGTTTTTGTCTATATAAAATTGGGTGTCAATATTATATGTTAGAGAGATATGATGAAGCCATTAATAGTTATAATGAGTCATTAGAAATTGATGAAAAGAATATAGATGCTCTTAATTATAAGGGGGAGGCGCTTTATAAACTTGGCAAGTATGAGGAGAGCATAGCTAGTTTAGATAAAGCTTTGGAATTTGATGATTCTTTTATGCCTTTGTATTTAAATAAAGCTAAAGCACTATTTGAATTAGGCTACCACGGAGATTCCTTGGATTCATGTTTTGAAGCAGAAAATTTATATTCTTATGACCCTGATGTTTATGCATTAGAAATGAAGTTATATTTAGCTCATTCGGAATATGATAATGCATTAGAAGTATATGAAAAAGCAAAGAATTACAATGTTGTTAATGATGAAATTAATCTATATAAAGCAAAAGCTTTAAGTAATACTGAAAAATATGAAGATGCTAAAAAGCTTGTAATAGAAGTACTAAAAAATATACGTAAAAATGGTGATACATACAAAATAGAAGATGAATTATATTATGAATTTTCATTAATATATTCAGATACAGATAATCCAGAAATGGCAATGAAATATATTAAAATGGCAATGAAAATATCAGATAAAATTAAATTCCATTATGCAATAGCTTATTATTACAAATGTTTGGGAATTAACGATATGGCATTTAAAGAATATGATATATTAATTGAGAAATTTCCAAAGGATGTAACAGCATATATACAAGAAGCACAGCTTTACAAAAAGTTATATGATGAGGATAAAAGTATAGAATTGTATAAGAAAGTTTTAGATATTAATCCTGATCATGAATATGCTAATGGTGAAATAGCGTTGCTTTATACTGAAAAACAAGATTATAATAATGCATTCAAGTATTATAGAAGACAATTTGACATTAATAAGGAACCTTATTATTTAATAAGTAGAGGTATTCTATTTGATGATTTAGGGAAATTTGACAAAGCAATTTCTGACTATAAGGAAGTTTTAGAGATAAATCCAAATGACTCAGATGCTTATAATAATTTAGGCAATGTATATAAAGAACAAGGAAAATATGAGGAAGCTGTTAAATATCTAAAGAAAGCTATAGATAATATGGGAGACAATGTTTATATCCAAGCATATAATAATTTGGCAGATTGCTATGTTTGTTTGAAAAGATATGATGAAGCAATAAATTGTTATGATGAAGCAATAGATTATTTCCCGGATAATCAAAAATTATATCAAGATAAAAATAAGATATATGAATTAATAAAAAAAGGTGATAATGAGGAGTATATATATGAAAAAATAAGAGCTGATTATCTTGAATTTAATAATTATGATGAAAGAGAACTAATTTATGAAAAGGCAATACAAAAAGAGTGTGATGGATGTGATTATACAAATTGTGGTGAAGCTCATGCGAAAATGGGAAAAATGGCAGAACACAACAAAGAATATGATTTAGCTTTGAAATATTATATTAAGGCAAATGATTTAGAGGAAGGTGATGATGAATACCAGGAAGCTATTGATAGAGTAAAGAATATTCTAAAAGGAGGTGAATTAAGATGATTATTGGCATAGACTTAGGTACGACAAATAGCTTAGTATCTTATTTTAGTGAAAATGGTGTGGTTGTAATACCCAATAGATTAGGAGAAAACTTAACACCATCTATAGTAAGTATAGATGAAGATACAGAGGAAATATATGTTGGTAAAATTGCCAAAGAAAGAATTGTTACTCATCCTAATTTTACAGCTGAAGTATTTAAAAGAAGTATGGGAACTGAAAAGAAATATAAATTAGGTAGCAAAGAATTTTCATCAGAAGAATTATCTTCATTTGTACTTCGTTCTTTAAAAGAAGATGCAGAGAAATATTTGGGACAAACTATTAATGAAGCTGTTATAAGTGTGCCAGCATATTTTAATGATGATCAGCGAAAAGCTACTGTCAGAGCTGGAAAGCTTGCTGGATTAAAAGTGGAAAGAATGATTAATGAACCTACAGCTGCATCCATTGCTTACGGTTTACATCATAAAAAATTAAATACAAAATTTTTGGTTTTTGATTTGGGTGGAGGTACTTTTGATATATCAATACTTGAATTATATAAGAATGTTATGGAAGTTAGAGCGGTTGCTGGAGATAATTTTTTAGGTGGTGAAGATTTTACTGATATTCTTGCTAATCTATTTGTAAATAAAAATAATATTAATATTCATGAATTAGATTTAAAAACAGTAGCTATCATAAAGAAACAAGCTGAGTTTTCTAAACTACAATTTTTAAATAATAAAACTGTAAGTATGAGATGTAAGATTAATGAAAAATTAATAGAGAGTCAAATAACTATTGAGGAATATGAAAAGTCATGTCAATTGTTATTAGCCAAAATTAGAAAACCCATAGAAAGAGCATTGAAAGATGCTGAAATAAAAGTTAAAGAAATTGATGAAATAATCTTAGTAGGTGGGGCAACTAAGTTATCTATTGTTAGAAGTTTTGTTGGAAAACTATTTGGAAGATTACCTAATACTAATATTAACCCTGATGAAGCAGTGGTAATTGGTGCTGCTATTCAAGGAGCTATGAAAGAAAGAAATGAATTAATAAAAGAAATTGTTTTAACAGATGTTTGTCCTTATACCCTTGGAACCAATATATCAGTAAAAAGGAAAGGGGATTACTATGAATCAGGTCACTTTTTTCCAATAATAGAGCGAAATACAGTTATTCCTGTAAGCAGAACAGAAAGATTATATACAGTATATGATAGACAATCTAAAATTAGTGTAGAAGTATTACAAGGTGAAAGTAGATTTGCTAAAAATAATTTATTATTAGGTGAAATAATAATAGATGTTCCAAGAAAGCCAGCTGGAGAAGAAGCAATAGATGTTACATATACTTATGATATAAATTCTATTTTAGAAGTAGAGGTAGAAGTGGTATCAACTAATAAAAAGAAAAAGATAATTATTGAGAAAAATAAAGGTTCTATGACGCAGGAAGAAATGGAGCAAAGGTTTGAAGAACTAAAGGACTTAAAAATTCATCCAAGAGATAGGGAGGAAAATAAACTTTTACTTGCAAGAGGTGAAAGACTTTATGAGGAGAATATTGGAGAAATAAGAGAAAGAATAGATCTTTGTTTAAGAAAATTTGAAGACGCATTAGATAGTCAAGATAGAATGTTAATAGAACATACATATAAGGAAATTAAAAACTTTTTTGAAGATATTGAAGAAATGATTTAGCTAAAATTGATATTAAGGATATAAAATAATCTAGATGGATTATTTTATATCCATTTTTGTTAATATTTGTGCAGTTTGTACATGGAAAAATGTAAACGTTATAGACTATAATATTTTTTATCAAAGGTTTAAAGGAGGTAAAATGATGAATAAAAAATGTTATAAAACAACATCGTGGATTACTTTAATACTATTTTTCTTTACATTTATTAATAATGTAAATATAAAAGAAGTAAAAGCTGATACTACTGATGATTCAATTAATGTTGAAGCAGATGCAGTATTAGTTGGTAATTTAATGTCTGTTAATGATTTAGGTAAGGATTGGGACCCTACTAATTATGCAGGCAAATTAAAGGAATTCAAAAATGGCATATATGAGGGGACATTTAAGATAAAAGCAAATGATAAGTATGAATATAAAATTGCAATGAATGGTACTTGGGATGAAAGCTATGGAAAAGATGGTGGCCAAGATAATATAATTCTAGGAGTAAAGGAGGACAAGGATGTAACTTTTAGGTTTGATTATAAAAACAAGAAGATTTATGATTCAATAAATAATCCTGAACAGTTTAAGAGTAAGGCTATACTTACAGGTAATATTAGTGCTTGCTTAGGTGGTAAGGATTGGGATCCTAGTGATGACAACTTTGCTTTAGATTATATTGGTGGTGGAATGTACGAAAAAACCTTTGATGTAAAGAGTGCAGGAAGCTTTGAATATAAGGTTGCATATAATGGTGCATGGGATAATGGAGAAATAACAAGTAATCAGAGTGTTACTATTAAGGAAGGAACAAAACAAATAACAATTTATTCTGATTATCTTGGAAACATTGTTGGAGATTCTATAAATAATCCCGAATTATTAAAAACAGTATCATTAATAGGAACTGTAAGAAATTTAGGTGATGATAATTGGAGCGTAGAAAATAAAAATTTTGATATGTATAAAATTGATACTTCAAAAGTTATGTACACATTAAAGTTATCAAAAGGTGATTACGACTATAAGGGAATTGTAAATTATAGCTGGGATGGTGGAGGAATTCCAAGTACAGGTAATATTGCTTTGAGTTTAGCATCTGATAGGACTGTAGTATTTATTGCAGATATATCAAATGGTACTATGATAGATTCAGTAAATAATTTAAGTGATGTTAGAAAAGCTTTGGGATTTGAAACTAAGGTTGTTGAAGCAAGTGGTCCAGTAATAAATGAAAATGGTACTATTACATTTAATTACAAAAATGAAGATGCATCTTCGGTTTATTTATCTAGCAATATAAATGGATGGAGCAAAAATGCTAATCCTCTTACAAAGGGTGAAAATGGAGTTTGGTCAACAACATTAAGAGTTGGTGATGATGCAAAAACTATTGAATACAAGTATATTGTAGATGGAAAAGAAGTTAAAGATCCTTTAAATGAAAAGGTTGATGGAGATAAATCATTATTTGATTTTCCTAAGTATGAAGGAAGAATAGTTACTATACCAGGTAGTATTTCACTAGCAATAGAAGGAACTACTGGAGCTTGGAATCCAGCAGATAAGGCTTTAAAGCTTGATTATGTTGGTAATGGTAATTACAAAAAGACATTTAAAAATGCTAAAGCAGGAAGATATGAATATAAGGTTGCTATGAATTATAAATGGGACCCTGAAAACTATGGAGCTAAAGGTGCTCTCAAAGGTGCAAATATAAGTATAGTGATTCCAAATGATATGGATTTAACCGTTTATTATAATGATGATTCACATAATGTAGTTACTAATTTAGATTATAAAATAGAAGACATTACATTAATGAACGGTAGTGAAGAAGTAAGTAAACTAACTGATGAAAAACTTAATGGTATTTATACTGCTAAAGTTCAATTAAATAAAGGTGTTTATGATAAACTATCTTTACTTGTTAAAGGTGATGAAAATAAAACTGTCAAGATAGACAAGCTTACATTAGATGAGGATAAGCTAGTAACATTCTCTTATGATCCTATTACTGGAATTTGTTTTAATGATTTATCAACTGAAAAAATAGATTCAAGTGGAGTTTTTTATGATTCTAGAATACAAGATTACAAAACTCCATATGGTGCTTCGGCTGTAGAAAATCCAATAAGTTTTAATGTTAAAGTTAAACAAGATATGGCTAAGGAAGTTAAAATGGTTGTTGGAACTCCAAAGGGGACTGAAGTATTAAGTATGAATAAGAGTGGAAGTTATGATGATGGAAATGAAAAGTGGACAGTATCATATACTCCAGAAAATATAGGAACTTATTCGTATTACTTTGTTGTGTCAAATGGTTCAGATGTTAAAGCTTATGGTGATGATGATGGATATTTTGGTGAAGGCACAATTGGTAATTTAGGAGAAGTTAAAAATTATGAATTTAATGTATGTACTAAAGACTTTAAGACACCAGATTGGTTAAAAAATGCAGTTATCTATCAAATTTATCCAGATAGATTTTTCAATGGAGATTCAAGTAATGATTATGTGCAAAAGTATGCAAGAGGTACAACTCCTTATGAATTTTCAAGCAGTTGGTATGCTTTACCTAAAGATCCTGAATTAGCTCTTAAAGAAGGATACGAATATCCTGATAATGCAAACAAAGGAGATATGACAGCTTGGTCTAATGACTTATATGGTGGAGATTTAAAAGGCATTGAAGATAAGGTAAAATACTTGAAAGCCTTAGGTGTTACAGTTCTTTATTTAAATCCAATAGAACAATCTATTTCAAGCCATCGTTATGATGCTACTGATTATAATAAAGTTGATCCACAACTAGGGAATATGGATGACTTTGTTAATCTAGCAAAGGCAGCACATGAGAATGGAATGCATATAATTCTTGATGGTGTTTATAATCATGTATGTGATGATTCAATTTACTTTGATAGATATGCTAAATATGTTACAGAAGGTAAACCACTTGGAGCTTATCAATATTGGTCAAAGGTTTATGATGAAATGAACAACAATGGATTATCTCAAGAAGATGCAGAAGCTAAGGTTACAAAGGATTATGCAGATAAGGGTATAACAGATTTACATTATAAAGATTGGTTTATTATAAACAATAAAAAGATTGCTGATGATGGTGATTCTTATCATTATGAATATGAAGGCTGGAGCGGATTTGATTCAATGCCAGTTATTCAAGCATTAGGTGGATCAGAATATAATGTTAAGTCGTGGGCAGAAGAGCTTATTGATGGAAAAGATTCTACTACCAGATATTGGCTAAAACAGGGTTCAGATGGATGGAGACTTGATTGTGGTAGTGAAGTTTCAGATGAAACTTGGAGAGCATTTAGAAAGGCTGTTAAAGAAGAAGGCGATGATGCAATTGTAGGAGAAATATGGACAGATGCATCATGTTATCTTCTTGGAGATATGTATGATTCAGTAATGAATTATAGATATAGAGGAGCGGTTCTTAACTATGTAAGAGGTGTTGAAGATGATAATAGCACTAAGACTTCAGCTAAGGACTCAATGAAAGAACTTGAAAAAATGAGAGAACAATATCCAAAGGAAGCTCTTCAGGTAATGATGAATTTAGTAGATTCTCATGATACTCAAAGAATATTATCAGCTCTTGATGGATATGGAAAGTCAGAAAGAGGTTTTGCTAAGGATGCAAGTGATTTAGCTAAGAAGAAAATGAAGCTAATTCCATTTTTACAAATGACTTATGTTGGAGCACCAACTATTTATTATGGTGATGAAGTTGGAATGGTTGGATGTGATGATCCAGATAATAGAAGAGGCTTTACATGGGGAAAAGGTGATAAGGACTTAGTTGAATGGTATGCTAAACTTGCAGCTATAAGAAGTTCATACGAAGCATTAAGAACAGGTGAAGTCAATCCTTGCGATGTTCAAAATGAATTTGCTGATGATGTTATGGCTTATTCCAGAATAAGTGCTGATGATAAGATATTAGTTGCTTCAAATAGACAAGAAAATGATATTGAAGTAACATTATCAACACCAGGTATTGAAGATGGAACAAAACTAACTAATATACTAAATACTAGTGAAACTTATACAGTTACCGATGGAAAAATTACAGTTAAGATATCAGCATTAAATGGTGTTATTTTAGTTGATAATGTTAAGGATATAAATATTGATTCATCTGCATTGAGTGATGCTTATAGCGAAGAGGCTATAGTTAAAGATAGACAAGTACCAGAAACTGATGCAGCAATAGAAGAGAGAATTAACAATGCTAAAGATGGAGATACAATAGTTATTTCATCTATGAATGAAGGTGTAAGTAAGAATATACTTTCTAAGATAATTGATTCTGGTAAGAATTTAAAGATTGTTATTCAAAGAGGAGATATAACAATAACTATTAAGGATTTAGCAAAGCTTAAAGAAGTTATGGATAGCCAAGCCTTAAATAATTTAGTTATAAATGTTAGTGGAGATATAGATAACGATGGAGCAATAAAAGACTTGAATTCAATTAAGAATTTAAATATTACAACTAATCTAAAGGATGGTAATTTAGGTAGTGAAATAGAAGTTGAATTGCCTGTTGATGGTAAGTATAATGGACAACCTTTATATCTATACTCTATCAATAATGATGGAAAACTTGAACTTGTAGATACTTCTGAAGCTAAGGATGGTAAAGTTACATTTACAATGAAATATTTTAGTGATTATGTAGTATTAAATGAAAAAGTTGCTGAGGGAACTCCTAATGATGATGTTGAAGACCCAAGTGTTGTACAAAAAGTTAATAACACTAATGTTCAAGGTAGAGATGTTAAAGGAGATTCAAATAAGGTTGTTAAGACTTCTAGCAAAAAAACAGGAGATGAAAATAATACAATAGAAATAGTTATATTAATGGTGTCTATGATGGCTGCCATAGGAACTATTGTTATGGTTAAGAAGTCTAGAAAAAAAGCAAGATAATATAACTAAATTATAAATTTAAAGTAGCTTATATTGAAATGAAAATTCAATATAAGCTATTTTTTTTATAAATATAGCGTTATAGAGTTTAAATGTAAGGTTTTAATGCCTGGTTACAACATATAGTATATTACATTAATTAACAAATATAACATAAAAGATTATAATAAACTAAATAGTATAAACTATTTACAAGATAAACATATACTATTAAAGGGGGATTGTTATGGAAGTACTTGTTTTAGGTGGGACAAGATTTTTTGGAAAACATTTAGTTGCTTCGCTAATTAAGAGAGGGCACCATGTAACAATAGCAACAAGAGGAAATAAGAAAGATGATTTTGGCAATAAAGTAAAGAGACTTATAGTAGATCATACGAATTATAAAAGTATGGTAAAGCAATTTATGGGGAAGCAATATGATGTAGTTTATGATGACATAGCATATTGTTCAAATGATATTGTTCGTGCATTAGAATCAATAAAATGTGAAAGGTACATTTTAGTATCTACTACAGCAGTATATGATAAACATATTAATACAAGAGAAGAAGAATTCTCGGTTAAGGGAAAGACTATTGTATGGGGAGAAAGAAAAGATTTTTCTTACGATGAAGGAAAAAGACAAGCTGAAAGTGTATTAATAAATAAATTTACAAATCAAAAATCTACAATGGTTAGATTCCCTTTCGTAATAGGAAAAGATGATTATACAGAAAGATTATTATTTTATGTTGAACATACGATAAAAGAAATACCAATGTATATTGATAATATGGATAGGGAACTTGGTTATATTAGTTCAAGTGATGCTGGTAAATTTTTAGCTTTTTTGTGTGATAATGAATATTTAGGTGCTATAAATGGATGTAGCAGTGGTACTATTTCTTTAAATAGTATTATTGATTATGTTGAAGAGAAAACAGGTAAGAAAGCAATTTTAGTAGAAGACGGAGAAGTGGCACCATATAATGGAGAGAATGAATACAGTATTAATACTGAGAAAGCCAAGGAAATTGGATTTGAGTTTTCAAATTTAAGAGACTGGATTTATGGATTAATAGATTATTATATTGAAAAAGTAAAATAAAAATAAAACAACCGATCTAGAAAACTAGATCGGTTTTTTATACTACTAAGCCATAGCGTTTAACTTTGCAGCTAATCTTGACTTCTTTCTAGCAGCCATGTTCTTATGAACTATACCTTTTTGAGCAGCCATGTCTAAAGCCTTAGAAGCTCCAACGAATAAAGTCTTAGCTTCTTCTGCATTGTTAGCAGCAACAGCTGTTTCAAATTTCTTTATAGTAGTTTTTAGTGCAGACTTAACCATTCTATTTCTAGCAGTCTTCTTTTCTGCAACTAATATTCTTTTCTTTGCTGATTTAATGTTTGCCATTTCCTAAGTCACCCCCTCTAAATTTTATAGGGCCTCTGCAGTTTTTTGGGGAAATCTGCGTACGAGTCGTATTCAACACACCATATTATAGCATTGAAATATAGTATATTCAAGTATTAAATTTATGTAAATTACGAAAAATAAAAGTAAAATTATAAAGTTTTGAGGTGGACAAATGATAAATGTAAGAACAGACTTAGCTATTGAAGCTAGAGAGTTGTATAAGGAGGAGACTAATGACAATGAGGTGGATGGAGTCATTGTTGAAGAAATAGAAGATGAGGGGAGTAAAGTCACAACAGTTAGAATAGTCAATGAAGATGGTGCTAAAAAAATGGGGAAACCTGTTGGGAACTATATAACCTTAGATATTCCACAGTATACTGCTTATGATGGTGGACTTATGGATGATGTTTCAAAGACCTTAGGAAGAACATTAAAAAAACTTATTGGAATAAAAGATACAGATTTAGCATTAGTTGTTGGACTAGGAAATAGAAAAGTAACAGCAGATGCTTTAGGACCTAAGGTAACAGAAGGTATTATGGTTACTAGACATTTAAAAGCAGTAATGCCTGATGCAATAGATGATAGTGTAGTTCAAGTGGCAGCAATAGCACCTGGTGTTTTAGGGATAACCGGTGTTGAAACTGGTGAAATAATTAAAGGTTTAGTAGAAAGGATTAAGCCAGATGTAATTGTATGTGTAGATGCTTTAGCCTCAAGAAAAATTGAAAGGGTAAATAAAACTATTCAAATTAGTGATACGGGAATTGCTCCAGGAGCAGGTGTTGGCAATCATAGAATGCAAATTAATGAAGAAACACTAGGTGTTAAAGTTATAGCCATTGGAGTACCTACTGTTGTAGATGCTGCAACGATAGCTAATGATACAATAGATCTTGTTATTGATAATTTGATTTCAAATTCCGAAGAGGGAAAAGATTTTTATAATATGTTAAAAAAGATTGATAAAAATGAAAAAGGATTATTGATTAGAGAAGTTTTAAATCCTTTTGTTGGAGATTTGGTTGTAACACCAAAAGAAATTGATTTAATGATAGATTCTTTATCCAAAATAATTGCTAATGGAATTAATATAGCTTTGCAACCTAATATGACTATGGAAGATATTAATAAATTTTTAAATTAGTATAAATAGATATAATTATGTAAATCACTCATATAATATAGAGTAATCTTATTAAAACAATAAGAGGGGTGGTTTTGGTTGTATCAAGATATTATTAGAAGAAAAAGAGCTAAACCGAAGATTAATATAATAGTAGCAATAATAGTTGTATTAATAGGTATTTTTGCTTTTAGGGTAATTAATGTATTAAGAAGTAATACAGAAAGAGGTGGATTTGCTTATGTAGAACTTCTTAATTTTGGAATGCCAGTTGTTGAAACTCAAGTTTATGATGAAGGAGCTTACGCAGAAAACAATCTGTCAATTAAAGCTGTATTATTGCAAGCTCTAGGACTAAATAATATAGATAATCTTTCAATAATTAATACAGAAGTAAGTTTTTTTAAACAAGGGTTTACTGGAATAGATTTATCAACTTCCAATACTACAAGTTCATTAGATATTGACTCATTCAATATTAACGATAATACAGTTTTAAAAGCGGAATCAAATGCAGATGTGGAAAATGAAGCATTAAAAAAGGCGTTGGATTCTACTAAACCAGAAGTACTAATTTATCATTCACATACTACAGAAAGTTATGCTGAAACATCTGGTGATTCTTTAGATGAGAATCACAGTGTGGTTGGAGTTGCCAATGTAATAGAGAAAGAATTAGAAGAAAATTATGGTATATCAGTAATACATGATAAGACTAATCATAGTATTTCATACAATGATAGTTATAAAAGATCTAGGGAAACAGTACAAAAATATCTTAAAGAATATGGCGATTTTAAGATTATAATTGATCTTCACAGAGATTCTGTTCCGAAGAAAAATGCTGTTACAGGAACCGTAAATGGTGAAAATATAGCGAAGCTTATGTTTGTGCTTACTAAAAATAGTGCTCGATATGGTGCTAATCAGGCATTAGCTGATGAGATGAGAGATAAGGCAAATGAACTTTTTCCAGGACTTATGAGGGGGAATGGAGAATATACGTATAATTCAGGAATGAATCAGTTTAATTTAGGATTAAGTGATGGGTCTATGTTAATTGAAGTTGGTTCAGAAGTAAATACAGCAGAGGAGTCACAGAATTCTGGAAAATTTATTGCTAGGTTAATAGCAGAACATATAAATGGTAAAAAATAATGTATATTAAATTATAAAATGGAGCATCCTTTAAAGATGAAATTATTAACAGTCTTTAAGGGGTGTTTTTTTGAAAGGATATAAAAGTACAAAAAAATTTTTAGTTGTATTAATATTTATCTTGGCGTTTTTATCATTAATAAAAGTAAATATTATAAATACTAATGCTTTATCACCGCTAGGCAATACAAATGAAAATTATGAAAAGATTAAAGATGAGTTTGGTGAAGAATTTTCCAATTTCATAAAAGACAATTCACCAGTAAAAATATATGAAGAAAAAGAAGATGTTTTAATTAAGGTTGGTGAATCGGAATTTAAAATAGATGAAGACTGGAGTTTTACCAATATAAGAAATCAGATAGGTGAAGTTTTTGATAAGGCTAAGGAAAAAATTGAAGATATTATTTATGGTTAAAAGAGATATAATAAATTATATAAAGAATATGTATAAATGATAATTGACAGCCTATAAGTAGTGTGTGTTATAATTTAGCTGATTTTATTATACTGGGGGTGAACTAACTACCATTATATAAATAGGTAGTTTATATATATATGAGTAATGATAGACAACAATTTATTAGAAATTTCTCAATAGTAGCCCATATTGATCATGGTAAATCTACACTTGCGGATAGATTACTTGAAGCAACAGGAACCTTGACTCAAAGAGAAATGGAAGAACAAGTTCTTGACAATATGGAATTAGAAAGAGAAAGAGGAATTACAATTAAGTCTCAAGCAGCAAGACTTATTTATAAGAGAGAAAATGGAGATGAATATATTTTAAATCTTATTGATACTCCAGGACACGTAGATTTCACTTATGAAGTATCTAGAAGTTTAGCAGCCTGCGAAGGAGCACTTCTTGTAGTTGATGCAACACAAGGTATTCAAGCTCAAACACTTGCTAATACATATTTAGCCCTTGATAATGACTTAGAAATAGCTCCAGTTATTAATAAGGTGGATTTGCCATCGCAAAGAGCGGAAGAAGTTAAACAAGAAATTGAAGATGTAATAGGAATAGAGGCAGAAGATGCACCTATGATTTCTGCTAAAACAGGTCTTAACGTACCAGATGTTTTAGAAGAAATAGTAGAAAAGTTACCAGCACCAGAAGGTGATGAGAATGCACCATTAAAAGCATTAATATTTGACTCATATTATGATAGCTATAAAGGGGTTGTATCTCACATCAGAGTATTTGACGGAAAGATAAAACCTGGAATGAAGGTTAAACTTATGGCTACAAACAAAGTTTATGAAGTTGTAGAAGT
Organism: Clostridiaceae bacterium; assembly: GCA_029219285.1. GTDB lineage: Bacteria > Bacillota > Clostridia > Clostridiales > Clostridiaceae > Clostridium. The sequence continues at coordinate 6,750 of JAQXTC010000254.1, read as the reverse complement.
AGGTGTGTTTACTCCTAAACTAATGCCAATAGGGATGCTTTCAGCAGGAGATGTTGGATATGTTACAGGCTCAATTAAGAATGTTAGAGATGCTAGAGTTGGTGATACAATAACAGAAGCAGAAAGACCGACTGAAGAAGCCCTTCAAGGTTACAAACCAGCTATACCTATGGTTTATTCAGGTATATATCCTGTTGATGGAGCTAAGTATGGTGAACTTAAAGATGCATTAGAAAAACTTCAAATCAATGATGCTGCATTAAGTTTTGAACCAGAAACATCAATAGCTTTAGGTTTTGGTTTTAGATGTGGATTCTTAGGATTATTACATATGGAAATAATTCAAGAAAGAATCGAAAGAGAATTTAATCTTGATATTATTACAACTGCGCCATCAGTTATTTATAAAGTTGCTAAGACAAATGGAGAAAAATTTGATCTTACAAATCCAACAAATCTTCCACCAGTTACCGAAATTGATTATATGGAAGAACCTATGGTTAAAGCTTCAATAATTGCCCCAACTGAATATGTAGGAGCTGTAATGGAACTTTGCCAAGACAGAAGAGGAACATATATTGACATGCAATATATGGAGGAAACAAGAGCGGTAATTAATTATGATATTCCATTAAATGAAATAGTTTTTGACTTTTTTGATACATTAAAGTCTAGAACAAGAGGATATGCTTCTTTAGATTATGAATTTAAAGGGTATTGTAAAACTGAACTAGTTAAACTTGATATTCTATTAAATGGTGATGTAGTAGATGCATTATCGATGATAGTACCAAAAGAAAAAGCATATCATAAAGGAAGAGCTATTGCGGAAAAGCTTAAAGAAATAATTCCAAGACAATTATTTGAAGTTCCAATACAAGCAGCAGTAGGTGCTAAAATTATAGCAAGAGAAACAGTAAAAGCTATGAGAAAAGACGTACTTGCAAAATGTTATGGTGGAGATATTTCTAGAAAGAAGAAACTTCTTGAGAAACAAAAAGAAGGAAAGAAGAGAATGAGACAGGTTGGTTCTGTTGAGGTTCCACAAGAAGCATTTATGGCAGTATTAAAAGTAGATTAAAAAAAGGCATGGGAAACCATGCCTTTTAAGATTAGAAAATTAAATATTATAATAATATATATGCAAGATTATGTTAATAATATATAATAGAGTAAAATGGATACGATTGGGGGAATATACAGTATGTTTTTGAATGAATTAAATAAATCAGAAGCAAGTGCTTTTGTTAATGTTGTTAATGAGTTTGTAAGGGTGGATAATGTATTAGCAAAAGAAGAAAAAGCTTTAGTAGATGATTATCTAGAGGAATTAAATTTAACTAAAGAAAATATAGGTGCACTAAGTCACAATGAAGCTATAGAGGTTTTAACTAATGCTTCGGAAAGAATCAAGTCTATTGTATATTTTGAATTAGTAGGTCTAGCACTAGTAGATGGAAAATATGAAGATGAGGAAATTGATTTTCTAGATGAAATTGCTGAAAAGTTAGGGATTAGTAGAGCAAAGAAAATTGCTTTTGCAAATTACTTCTTTAACTTTACAGAAGTATATAAATTTTCAGTAGTTGATGCTGAAAGTAAAATAAAATTATTAAAAGAAGAAGCTGAAAATCTTCTATAAGATTAGGGGGCTATTACATTAAAAAAATTAATGTAGTAGCTCTCTTTTTTGGAAAGGAATAAATAGAATGAAAGAAGTAGCATTATATATACATATACCATTTTGTAAACAAAAATGTTTTTATTGTGATTTCCCCTCTTATGCGTGGAAAGAAGAATTAATGAAAGATTATGTTAAAGCTTTATGTATGGATATAAAAAAGCAATGTAAAAATTTCAAAATAAGAAGTTTGTTTGTAGGTGGAGGAACACCATCATATTTAGATAAAGATTCATTAAGAAAACTTATGGAAACTATAAAAGATATGGATTTTACAGAAAATGCAGAAAAGTCTATTGAGTGTAATCCTGGAACTGTAGATAAAGAAAAGTTATTAATTATGAAAGAAGGAGGAATAAATAGATTAAGTTTTGGTTTGCAAACAACTAACAATAATTTACTTAAATCAATAGGTAGGATTCATAATTATGATCAATTTATTGAAAATTATCAATTAGCAAGAAAATGTGGATTCAATAATATTAATGTTGATATGATGTTTGGTCTTCCTAATCAGACTCTTAATGATTGGACGGAAAGTTTGGAAAAAATAATTAGTTTAAATCCCGAACATATTTCTGCATATAGTTTGATAATTGAAGAAGGAACAGCATTTTATAAATTATATAATGATGATAAATTAAATCTTCCAAGGGAAGATGTAGAAAGAGAAATGTATCATAATGCTAAAAAGATATTAGAATCAAATGGATATCATCAGTATGAAATATCTAATTATGCCAAAAAGGGTAGAGAGTGTTTACATAATGAAGCATATTGGAAATGTGAAGAATATATTGGAATTGGAGTATCAGCTAGCTCGTTTATTGATAATAAACGAATTAAAAATATAGATGATATAAAGATGTACATAAATAATATAAAAATGGACAAAAGTATTATAGAAGAAGAATCACATAATACTCAAAATGATAATATGGAAGAGTTTATGTTTATGGGACTTAGAATGATGGAAGGAGTATCAGAAGAAAAATTTTATGAAAAATTTAAAGTTTCCATTGATTCGATTTATAAAAAGATTATAAATAAAAACATAGAAAAAGGTTTATTAATTAGAGAAGGTGGTAGGATTTATTTAAGTAATCTAGGAATTGAATTATCTAATGTTGTTATGAGTGATATGATATTGGAATAGTTAGGAAAAGGAAGTAATTGAGAGTATTAAAGAGTTAATTAAAAAAAATGGAATAAAACGAATTATATCTAATTTTATTTAAAATTGACAAGGTATAAAAGAAATTATATATTTATAACATAGTCATTAGCACTCAAACACAGTGAGTGCTAACAATATCGAGGTGATGGTATGGCTATAGATGGAAGAAAAATTAGAATTCTTGAAGCGATAATTAATGATTATATAAATACTGGTGAGCCAGTAGGTTCAAGAACCATAGCAAAAAAGTATGACTTGGGTGTAGGGTCTGCCACAATACGAAATGAAATGTCTGATCTTGAAGATATGGGATATTTAGAGCAACCACATACATCAGCAGGAAGAATTCCTTCTAGTAAGGGATATAGACTTTATGTTGATAATTTAATGCAAACTGCAAGATTATCAGAAGAAGAAGAACTTCAAATAAAGAAATATATTATTGATTCGGCCATGCTTGAAGTCGATAAAATTGTAAAACAAGCAAGTACATTACTTTCTGAGTTAACTAACTTAACTTGTATAGTTCAAACACCATCAGTAAGTAGAAGTTGCATAAAGTCAGTACAGCTTTTAATGGTTGATGATCATAATCTAGTATCAGTTATAGTAACTGATAATGGGCTTATAAAGAATCATAGAATTAGAGTTAACAAGATGCCATCTATTGAGGAATTACAAAAAATAAACTTAGTAATTAACAATAGGCTTAAAAATTTAAATATAGAAGAAATTAACTTGGAGGTTATTAGTAATCTAAAAGGTGATTTTGAAGGATATGATGATTTATTTAACGCAATAGTTCCAGTGTTATATGAAACATTAAAGAATGAAGAAGAATCTTCGGAAATCTTTATGGAAGGAACAACAAATATATTTAATTATCCTGAATACAACGATATTAATAATGCTAAGGAAATATTGAATCTTCTATATAATAAGGATTATGTTGTAGAGTTATTAGAACCAAAAGAAGGATTATCAATAAAGATTGGTGATGAAAATTATATTCCTGAAGCTAAAAATTGTAGTGTTATTTCTGCAGAGTATTCAGTGGGTAATAAACCTATTGGTACTATAGGGCTTATAGGACCTAGAAGAATTAATTATTCTAGAGTAATTTCAATAATGGCTCAAGTTATGAAGGAATTGAATTATGCTTTGAAAAATCAAGGTTTAGAATAAGATTATGAAGTGAGGTGTCGATTTCAATATGGAAGATAACAATAAAGAAATATTAGAAGAAAATGAAGTGAATCTTAATGAAGATGTTCTTCAAGAAGAAAATGAAGTTATAGATAATGAAGAAGTTATTAATGAAGATAGCGCAGAAAAAAGTGAGACTGAAGAAAATACTGAAGTTTCAGAAGAAAGCAATGAGGATGAACTAGATATGCTTAGAAAAAGTAAAGATGAAATAAAGAAACTTAACTCAGAACTTGAAACTTATAAGGATAGACTTGTTAGACTTACTGCTGAGTATGAAAACTTCAGAAAAAGAACAGCTAAAGAAAAAGAAGGAATTTATACAGATGCATGTGTAGATGTATTAAAGGAAATAGTTCCTTCAATAGATAATCTTGAAAGAGCATCTGCTGCTGAAGGTAATTTAGATGATCTTAAAAAGGGTGTTGAAATGACACTAAAAGGACTTCAAAATTCACTTGAAAAATTAGGAGTAGAAGAAATTGATGCTTCTGGTGAATTTGATCCTAATTTACATCAAGCAGTAATGCATGTTGAAGATGAAAATTTAGAAAAGAATGTTGTAGCTGAAGTATTCATGAAAGGATACAAAAGAGGCGAAAAAGTTATAAGACATTCTGTTGTTAAAGTAGCTAACTAAAATTTATTTAATATAAAAATAAAAATTAAATAGCGTGGTCTATTTTGAGGAGGAATAAATAATGGGAAAAATTATAGGAATTGATTTGGGAACAACTAACTCATGTGTAGCAGTTATGGAAGGTGGAGAACCAGTAGTTATCGCTAACTCAGAAGGTTCAAGAACTACTCCTTCAGTAGTATCATTCCAAGCTGATGGATCAAGACTTGTTGGTCAAGTGGCTAAAAGACAAGCAATTACAAATCCAGATAAGACAATAATTTCAATAAAGAGAGAAATGGGAACTGGTCATAAGACTAAGATTGATGATAAAGAATATTCACCACAAGAAATATCAGCAATGATTCTTCAAAAAATTAAAGCTGATGCTGAAAGCTATTTAGGTGAAACAGTTTCTCAAGCTGTTATTACAGTTCCAGCTTACTTTAATGATGCTCAAAGACAAGCAACTAAAGATGCTGGTAAGATAGCAGGTCTTGAAGTATTAAGAATAATAAATGAACCAACAGCAGCATCACTTGCTTATGGTCTTGATAAAACTGATCATAATGAAAAGATATTAGTATATGATTTAGGCGGTGGTACTTTTGATGTATCTATCCTAGAACTTGGTGATGGAGTATTCGAAGTTTTATCAACAAATGGTGATACAAAGCTAGGTGGAGATGACTTTGATAACAAAGTTATGGATTACATTGCTGAAACATTTAAGGCTGAAAATGGTATAGATTTAAGAAATGATAAGATGGCTTTACAAAGATTAAAAGAAGCTGCTGAAAAAGCTAAGATAGAATTATCTTCATCAACTCAAACTAATATTAACTTACCATTCATCACTGCTGATGCAACTGGTCCAAAGCATATTGACTTAAACTTAACTAGAGCTAAATTCAATGAATTAACTCGTGATTTAGTACAAAGATCAATAGAACCAATGAAGAAAGCTTTATCAGATGCTGGTCTTTCAATAAGCCAAATAGATAAAGTAATATTAGTTGGTGGATCAACAAGAATACCAGCTGTTCAAGAAGCTGTTAAGAACTTTACAGGAAAAGAACCTTCAAAGGGAGTTAATCCAGATGAATGTGTTGCTGTAGGTGCAGCTATTCAAGCGGGTGTATTAACAGGAGAAGTTAAGGACGTATTATTATTAGACGTTACTCCATTAACATTAGGTATTGAAACAATGGGTGGTATAGCTACACCATTAATCGAAAGAAATACAACTATACCAGCTAAGAAGAGTCAAATATTCTCAACTGCAGCGGATGGTCAAACATCAGTTGAAATTCACATAGTACAAGGTGAAAGACAAATGGCTGCTGATAACAAGACTTTAGGTAGATTTACTCTATCAGGAATTGCTCCAGCACCAAGAGGAATTCCTCAAATCGAAGTTACTTTTGATATAGATGCTAACGGTATTGTTAAAGTATCAGCTATGGATAAAGGAACTGGTAAAGAAGCTAATGTTACAATTACAGCTTCAACAAATCTTAGTGATGCAGAAGTAGAAGCAGCAGTTAAAGAAGCTGAAAGATTTGCAGAAGAAGATAAGAAGAGAAAAGAAAGTATTGAAGTTAAAAACAATGCAGACCAAGTAATTTATCAAACAGAAAAGACTTTAGAAGAACTAAAGGATAAAGTTTCTGATGAAGATAAAGCTAAGATCAACGCTAAAGTTGAAGCAGTAAAAGCTGTTAAAGACGGTGAAGATATAGAAGCAATTAAGAAAGCTATGGATGAATTAAACCAAGAATTCTATGCTATTTCTTCTAAGTTATATGCTGATGCAGGTGCACAAGCAGGAGCTGAAGGATTTGATCCAAACAACATGGGTGGAGCTAATGCAGGTACAGCTCATGATGATAATGTAGTAGATGCAGATTTTGAAGTAAAAGAAGATAAATAGTATTTACAACTTAGAGGGAAGACAATAGCCGTCTTCCCTTTTTAAAAAGTGAGTATTTATTAAAATAAACATTGATGTTATGATATAAAAGAAATAATTTATTATAAGGTGGTGACATTTGTAGATGGCAAATA
>JAQXTC010000253.1 GCA_029219285.1 Clostridiaceae bacterium | reverse complement strand
TACACTTGAACGTAGTCAGTTTATTTGATGAAAAAAATATCTTCCATATATGTCTAAGATAAAATTTGCATATATAACTTGTCGGAGGTGATAAGATATGAGTAATTTAAATACTCTAGCTATTGATATTGGACATAATGTTTTATATGACACTGGTGCAGTGGCAATTAGAAGGGAGGATGAGCTAAATAAACTGGTTGGTGAAGGGGTTATTTCTAGATGTAGGGCAGCAGGAATAAATGTTGTTAACTGTTTACCTGAAAATGCAGGCAGTTTAGGAGATTCCTTAAGGCAAAGATGTGATAGTGCTAATAAAGCTGATGCTGATTTTTTCTTATGTATTCATCATAACTGTGGAGGGGGTCATGGTGCTGAGGCTCTTGTTTATAAAACCGGTGGCATTGCTGAGAATTTTGGAAATTGTATTTTAGGAAAGCTTTCAGAGCTTGGATTAAGGAATAGAGGTGTTAAGGTTAGAAATGATCTTTATGTAATTAATCATACTTCTATGCCGGCAGTGCTTATAGAATGTGCCTTTGTGGATAGTGAAGAGGACATGAATGGCTATGACTGGAATGCTGTTGCTGATAAGATTTTCAGAGGAATATGTGAAGTATTTCAGATTTCTAATGGTGGAAGCAGCTCAGAAGAAACTCAAGGGACAAGCCAAGCGGTTGAAGAGTATGAAGTTGTAAGTGGCGATACTTTATGGAGTATTGCTAAAAGATATGGTACTACAGTTGAGGACTTAGTTAGATTGAACAGTATAGAAAATGCTGATTTAATTTATCCGGGACAGAAAATTAGAACTAGATAATAAAGAAGTCTTGCTTTTGAAGAAATCAAAGGTAAGGCTTCTTTTTGGTTATTTTAATTGTTAGTTTGCTGAAAGGTTTCGTTAAGAATATACGGTTATAATTACCAATAGTACAAATAATTAGAAAAAGAAAGGTGATGAAAAAGGATGAACAAAGGTATAATATTTATTTCTATAATTGTCACAATTATTCTATTTGTATTACAATCATATTTAAGCGAAAGAAAACAGTGGTATTTAGGTGGAATTATACCATTATTATATATAGTTTTTGTAGTTTGGTATTTGCAATTTCCGCATGAGGTGGTTCGTTATTTAAAAATTTCAGTTCCGCTTTTAATATTTTTAGCAAGGTGGGCAAGAGGTAGAAATAAATTTAAAAGTGGGGAAAAAGTCCAAGAATCAAGATAATATAAAGAAGGTTGAAAAATGATTAAGGGTATTACTTTTTTAATAATTGGAGTTTTTTTTATATCTAGTAGCTTTTATATTAAGAAATATAGAAAAGTTAATTTTTATGCATTGTTTTTTTCGAAAGATGGAGTGATTATGTAATAATTTAATCAATATATACTTTTATGAAAAATTGTGGTATTATGTTCAGAAAAGTGCAAAGAAAGAAATATTTTGATATATTATTGAACATTCAATTTAAATAATAAAATATAAGAAAAAATGGATAGGCCAAGGAAAAAGAGGCCAGGGAAAGGTTAGATTTATAATGAAAAATAAGAGAAATATATTAATTGCCTTAGAATCAACTATATTTACACTTGTAGCTTTAGCAGTATTTTCAAGTATATGGTCAGGGCTTATTAAAAAAGGTTATGATTTTGCCAATAATGTTGTAATCTATAATATTGCCTTTGACTTAGTAATTATTGGTGTACAATTTTTAATTTTAAAATTAAATTGGCAAGGGAATTTTATTGAAGCAGTAGATCTTAAACATAATAAAAATACCTTTAGAAATGCTTTAAAAGGAATTATTATAGGATTTACAATAGTAACATTAACATACTTAACTGTTTTCATTTTAGGAATTGTGTCTTATGACGGTTTAGGATTTGATTATTATTCAGTTGGTGAGGTTATGGAGTTTTTAGGCGCTAATTTTATTAGAATGCTGGTTGTAGCAATATCAGAAGAAATTTTATTTAGAGGCGTAATTCTAAAACAACTTCATCAAAGTTTTAATAAATATGTTTGTATTTTTGTAAGCTCAATGATTTTTTCAGTGTATCATTGCATGAGATATGAAACTATAACTCAGCTTACCTCTATTTTTATTATGGGAATCTTTTTATCCTATTTATTTGTTAAGACAAAGTCTATATATGCATCAATAGGTATGCACTTTGCAGTAGATTTTTTTATTAATATTATCACTATTAAAGGTAATATGGGGGTATTAATTTTAGATATTAATAAGGGATTTACTGAAGAATATTTAACATTAATGATATTTGGTATTATGTCAGTTATAGCAGCTATAATATTAACCTTAATAGTAATTAATAAAAGGAAGACCAAGAAAAAAATAAGTGTAAACTAATGATATTTAATAAAATTATTGAAATAAATGTATAGAAAGAAAGCATTCCTAAAATTATCTAAGAATGCTTTTTTTTCTAAAAGGAGAAAAATGAAAATTAATTATTGAAGTCCTATATATATTATGGGCTTCTGTGGTAAAATTATACACACAATATAAATTTTTCGAGGTGAGGTAATTGAAGGATATTGAGTTAATGAGACTAATAGAAAAAATGAAGGAGAATAATCAGAAACTTTATGAAGAAGAT
>JAQXTC010000252.1 GCA_029219285.1 Clostridiaceae bacterium | reverse complement strand
ATTTATCATAGCTAGTACAATTAACATTATAGCTATAGGATAGATAGCTGTAAGAACAGGCACTGAAACTGCTAATATTTTTGTTAATCCCATATTAGCTAATATCATACTAGAAACAGTTAAAATTATAACCCATTGCTTATATGACACCTTATTTGATAATGATCCAAAATATTCACTACATGATGTTATAAGACCAACTGAAGTTGTTAAACAAGCAAGTGTAAATATTACTGCTAAAAATATTGCTCCTGGCTGACCAAAAATATGTGTCATAACATTAGTAAGAGTTTGAGCTCCATTTTCAGTCATTTCAAAAACACCCCCAGATGATGCTCCTAAATGTGCTAGCATAGAATAAATTACAATTAATAATCCACCTGCAATAACACCTGCTTTAATTGAAGATTTTATCACTGCTTTTTCTTCCTTTATTCCCCTTGACTTAATTGCTAATGAAATTACTATTCCAAAATTTAATGCAGCTATTGTATCCATTGTTTGATATCCTTCTAAAAATCCTTTTACTAAAGGATTAGTTGCATAATCTCCTGTTGCTTGTGAATAGTCACCTAATGGATTAAATAAACTTGCAACAAATACAATTGCAATCAATGTTAATAATAGTGGTGTTAATATCTTTCCAAATCTATCAACAAGTTTTGCAGGAGTAGATGCAAGCCAAAAAGCAACTGCAAAGAAAACTAATGTATATAAAAATCTCGCTAAAGGAACTGAAATCCCCGTATCTGATAAATATGGTGCTACTGCCATTTCAAAAGGTAAACTTCCTGCTCTAGGAATACCAAGACCTGGTCCAATAGCTAAATAAATAAGTGCTGTAAACACTACTGCAAATACTGGATTAACTCTCTTAGCTAGTGAATGCAATCCCTTTGACTTTGCAACTGCCACTACTCCTAATATAGGAAATCCAACTGCTGTTATAAAAAATCCTGCCATTGCAATCCAAGTATTATTTCCTGCTGATTGTCCTAAAAAAGGTGGAAATATTAAATTCCCTGCACCAAAAAATAAAGAAAATAACATTAAACTTACGAGACCTAAATCTTTTTTTGATAAATTATTCATTTGTAAATCCTCCTAAAACTTTTATGTTTTTTATTGCTTACTGCCGGCTTCGAATCAATAAAAAATCCCCAATAATAAAAATAACCTCGTCCCTATAAAAGGGACGAGGTTTAATCGCGTTACCACCCTAATTCTACAAAATTATCTAAACAATTTTATAGCACTCTAAATACACGTACATCATAATACGTTTTTCTTGTAACGGTGAAACTCCGTTGAAGCTTACTATACTTTTCAGCTTCACTTCTCCGAGATGATTTTCGAACTTGCACAAGCGAACATTGATTTACACCAAACATCAATTCTCTGTAGATACACTTTATGCTTCTACTTTTCTCTTCATAGAATTTTTATTATCTTGCTACTTATATTACACTTTATTGACTTACTTGTCAAATTTTATATTGTATTATCTCTCACAATACACTTCTATTGCCTTAGAGATAAACTCAGCAGTACCTTCTCCATGCTTATCTATATTATTCTTAAAACGTTCATCACCTACATACATCATTCCAAGACACGAAAGAATTGGTTTAGTACATTCATAGAAATTATCAGTAATATATTTTTGCCACTTACAAACTAATTCTTGTACTTCTTTACTATCATATTTTTTATCCATATTCTTCGCAAACTCTGCCATTATGCCATCGCATGATTTCATTATATTATCCCACATATTTTTATCATATCCTTTTGACTTTTCTGCATATTCTTTATATGCGTCTGTTTTTCCATAGCGCTCTTTTATTTCTTTTGCATATTTATTTTTTGCTTGTTCTATTTCAGTTACATCAAATTCCTTAAAACTCATATTTTTATCTCCTTCTATTGACTTATTTAATAATTTTATTAATCTATTTAATCTATCTCTTTTCTTAGTAATTAAATCTCTTTGATTTTTTAGCGCCTCTTCTTTATCATAATTAGGATTTAACATTATCTCTTTTATCTCTTTCAAAGAAAAATCTAATTCTCTAAAAAATAAAATCTGCTGTAGTTTTTGTAAAGATTCCTCATCGTAAACTCTATAGCCTGACTCTGTTACTTTTCTTGGCTTTAAAAGTCCAATCTCATCATAATAATGTAAAGTTCTAACTGTCACTCCTGATAATTTAGCTACTTCATTAATTTTCATTTATCCAAAATTCCTTTATCTCTTTTATAATGTCTTCTGTACTTGTTATAGTTGCTTCAAATATGCTCTTACCTGTCTTCTTCAAATAATACTTAATTAAATCATAACCACAAGCATAGCCCGCACAGTATGGCATCCCAATAGGCGCTACACCTCTCATCTTCATTATTTCATCTCCATACAGATAAGATGATACTTTATTAAAATCACTTTCATAAAGATTTTCTTTAATTTTAGGCTTTATTACCTTGTTTAAAGTTTCTTTACTAGTATTTCTTACCCACATACCAATCTTATCTTCACCAAACATTAATGCTGCAAAATTTTCTGCAATCCCTTCACTAACAATCATATCTGCAAGTGTTATATTGGGACTCCATTTCATAAACTGCCATCTAACGTTATGGTTAGTTTCATGGGTTAATGCTACTTTAAGCATTTTTAATGAATTTTCATTTGGTATTATTGTTCCTAAAATGAATCCAGGAATACCTCCATCTCCACAATAATCTCCAGTCATTGCTGACATAGGATTTTTAGGATCATTTAGCAAAACAGTAAATATATAATCTTTAACTTTCAATTCAATTCCGTTATCCTCAAAGCCTTGTAATGTTTTACTTATCGCTTCTTGACAAGAATTCCAAAATTCTTCATCAGTTATCCTATTAACCTCAGCCAATACACTTTCATTTATTTTCTTTGGATCATATCCCCCTCCCATAACATTCATACTGACAACATCCACTCCCCCTGGAACTTCTGCTTTAAGTGGAACATTAACACATTTATATTTAAATTCAAATGGTTTCATCAAATCATAACGATAAATGTCCTCTCTTGCTTCTTCTTTCGAATTAATCATTTTCCTATAAATCTTATCTGATCTAATAGCTTTAACCTTCATACTTTTTCCTCCCTTATCCCTTGGAATAACTATAGCATATACTATGACGTAACGTTAGAGTCAACAAAAAAAGAAGTGGATTATTAAAAAACTTTAACAATCCACTTTCACTATACTTTATTTCTTTAAAGCTAATAATTTTTGTTTTAATGCATTTTCAATATTCTGAAGTTCTGCTTCTGCCTCTCTACGCTTTTCACGTCCCTCTGCCTGAATTCTCATTACTTCATCTAAGGTAGTAATTAAAGATTCATTTGTAGCACGAAGGGTTTCAATATCTACTATACCTCTCTCCGATGCTTTTGCAGTTTCTATGGTAGACATTTTTAATGTTTCAGCATTTTTACGTAAAAGTTCATTAGTCATATTAGTAACTTCATTTTGAACCTTAACCGCATTAGCTGAATGTGCTACCCCTAATGCTAAAACAATTTGACTTTTCCAAAGAGGTATCGTATTTACAATTGTTGACTGAATTTTTTCAGACATTAATGTATCATTATTTTGAACAAGTCGTATTTGTGGTGCCATTTGCAGCGATATCATTTTTGTAAGTTCTAAATCATGAATTTTCTTTTCAAATCTATCACAAAAAGCCACAAAATCATTAGCGGCTTGAGCATCTTCTGGAAATCCACTTCTTTGTGCCTTTTCTGCAAGTATAGGTAACTCTTCATTTCTAGCCTTAGCTAACTTCTTTTTTCCAGCTAAAATATACATATTCAATTCTTTAAAATATACTTTATTTATTTCATACATTTTATCTAGCATAGAAATATCCTTAAGAAGCTGTATTTGATGATTTTCAAGAGCTGTACATATATTATTTATGTTTCCTTCAACCTTAGTATATTTTGCTTTCATCTGCTCAACTTTTTTAACTGGTTTTTTAAATATACCTAAGATTCCTTTCCTTTCTTCACCCTCTTCAAAATTCTTAAGTTCAGTAACTACACTAGATAGCATATCTCCAACTTCCCCTAAATCTTTAGTTTTAACATTATTAAGGGCGCTTTCTGAGAAATCTGCAATTTTCTTTTGAGCTCCTACACCGTATTGCAAAATAGAATTTGAATTAGTTAAATCTATTTTATCAACAAAATCATCTACCATTTTCTTTTCTTCAGCAGTTAACATACTATCATCAAATATCTCTTTTTCAGGCTCATTTTTCACTTCTAATACTTTATTAATATCTTCATCTATAGGCTCAAAGGATAGACTTGGCTTCACACCAATATCATCTTTATAATTTTCACTCATTTTTTACACCTCACTTTTCCCTCTTAAAATCGCTTTCTGTTAAACCTTCTTGTGTAAACAAAGTTTCCAATACTGAAATATCTGAAGAAACATCCATTGCTACCTCTTCAAATAAATTGTCTAACATTTTTTCAAAAGCTGAATTTACAAGATCAATACTTCTTTCAATTTCTCCCTTTGCTTTTTTTATATTTTCCCCTTGAATCATTTGTGAATCTAATTCTTTATAAGAATTTACAAGCTTTAATGTTATCGGTAAATAATGATTAATAAACTTTTTAACTTCAGGTATTTTTTTGCTATTCTTTTCAATAAAATCAAAAATAGCTCTAACAACACATTCAAGTTTATCTAACTTAGCCGAAATAACTCTTCCTTCAATAGCTTTATTAGCTTCTCTAATTTGGTTAATATAATCTTCCCCCATTTTTACAACTTCATTTAATTCATTATCTGAAGGTTCACTATCCTTCATCCTTTCTGATTCTTCTCTCATTTTTTTAGACTCTTGGGATTTTAGATACGCATCATAAACCTCTTTACCTAACATAAAATATGTTTTTTCTTCATCAAAGTAAGGTTCGTAAAACATATTTAAATCTATCATTTTATTTAAGTCCTTAATAACAAATTTCTTTTTCTTATTTACAGCAGAACCCAACTGTTTAATTTCACAATAATTTTTACCATTCAAATACTTTATATATGTTTTAAATCTTTTATTTCTTCTTATTATTTTCTTACCTTTTTCAGCAAATAATATACTAGTTCCTAGCAGAACTGCCAATATTGCAAAAACTATACTAGCATTAATTCCAATAATACTTAAAATAAAACTTTGAAAAATAGCAAAACCAATTATTGCCCCTCCAAATACAAGACTTCCAAAAACTCCAACTATAATATAAGCTATACTAGCTACTCTTTCAGGTAACTTCTCTACATAATATTTAGGACTTATATTTACTTCTGTAGTATATCTTTTATCTCTTGTATAGTAATCATCTCTTCTTTTATTTCTATTAACTTTTTCCTTGTAGTACTGTGATGTATCTTGCATAGAATTACGTACTTCATTTATTGCACTTTTAGCTGTTTGATTAACATAATCAATACAGTTAAAAGCACTATCAACTGCACTTCTAATTTGATTTTCTATATCAAAAAAATCATTTTTTCTCACGTTATACTCCTCCATAACAATCAATAGCTTATATTAATTATATCCCACTAATAAATCAATTACAATTTGCTTACTCAAAAAAGAAAAAAATCCACAATAACGTGGATTTCTTTATTAATCTTCCCATGGTCGTATTCTATATTTCGCACCTATTTCATCACATATCTTTTGACATTTTGCTTCTTCTTCTTTTGAAATTGTTGTATCAACTGTCGTCATAACAACCTTCGGTAAAACCTTAGCACATTCTTTTGCAAAAGATATCATTTCATTAAATGACCCTTCACCAAATTTGCTTCTAACAAGTTCCTCATATTTAATAGGATCAGGATTATTAAGACTAATAGAAACTGTATCTATAAGACCCTTCATTAAAGGAACTATATCTTTTCCATTAACTAAATTACCTAAACCATTAGTATTTATACGAGTTGGTATCTTATATGTAGCCTTAATATACTTAGCAACTTCTAATAAAACATCAAAAGCTTCTGTTGGTTCACCAAATCCACAAAATACAATTTCATCAAATTCTTCTACATTCCATTTACTAAATTCTTTAATAACTTCCTCTGCACTTGGTTCTCTTTCAAGCCAAAGATTTGTAGCTTCACCTACATGATTCATAGTACTACGTAAACAAAATGTACATGCACATGGGCACTTATTAGTTAAGTTTACATATAATCCATTATGAACTTTATACAATAACTCCATATCTTATCACCTCTATTTTTATTTATGGATTAATATTAACTTAATGTACTTAAAAACTCTTCAAAACAAACTCCATCAGTTAACGGTATTTCCATTTCAATTGATCTTAAAATACACCTTTGAATAAAATCTGATGCTTTTTTTACAGATTCCTCTAAAGACACACCATTTACTGCATCTGCCGCAATTATAGCACAAAAAATATCACCTGTTCCTGATCGTTGTTTGCCAATTTTCTTAACTTTTATTAATCGAGGTTTTTTACCTTTCTCAAAACATAAATTTGAAATATAATCACCTTCAACTATACCTGTAATTACTACTTTTTCAGGTCCCTTAAATGATAATTTTTCAGCAAGAGATATAAGTTCCCTTTCATTCCATTTATCGTGATATTCAACATCAGCTAAAATACATGCTTCAGTAATATTAGGAGTAATTATATTAGCAAGGGGAACTAATTTCTTCATTTCTAGAGATGTTTCTCTTGAATAAGTAGAGTACAATTTCCCATAATCACCCATAACTGGATCTATAACTACTATTGTTTCTTTAGTTCTAAATTTCGATATAAATTTAGATACAATTTTAATCTGTTCTTTTGATCCTAAAAACCCACTACATATCCCTTTAAACTTTAAATCAAGTTTTTTCCATTCCTGATAATAACTTTCCATTCTTTCTGTATAATCATCAAAAAAGAAGCTTGAAAATCCAGTATGATTAGAAAAAATTGAAGTTGGAAGTGGACAACATTGAATTTTCATAACTGATATTATTGGTAATTCAACAGCTATTGAACATCTACCAAAGCCAGACATATCATTAATTAATGCTATTTTTTTCTGATTATTATGCGCCATTCTATATATTACCTCTATTCTTAAAATTGCAATCTTATTTACTAACTAATATTATTAAAATTTTACCACTTTTCATCATAATAATCTATTATACCGATACAAAACTTTTTTTAGTCATGCAGCAGTGTTTTTAGCAATTTTAAGGCTAAAAAAAGCCTAAGAAGATTAATATTATCTTCCTAGACTTCTTACTTTATTTATATAAATGGATTATAAAAACGTCCACCATTTTTAATATTAGCACCTATAGATATTGCTAAAATAACAACCATTATAATAACTGTAATATAATCTGATACCTTGAATTTTCTTTCACTATACCAAGTACGATTTCTTTTACTTCCAAAACCTCTAAGTTCCATAGCCGTACTTATTGTTTCTATTTTATCTAAGCTTGAAAAAATTAATGGCATTATTATTGAAAATGAATTCTTTATTCTTCTTGATAATTTCTCTTTCTTAGACATGTCTATTCCTCTAGACTGTTGTGCAAAAGAAATTTCTTCATAATCTCTTTGTATATCTGGTATATATCTTAGAGCAATGGATACAGAATATGCTGCTCTATAGCTTATTCCTATTTTATTTAACGATGCAGCAAATTCAGAAGGATTTGTAGCAATTATAAACAATAATGCTATAGGAATAATTGAAAAATATTTCAATGTTACATTTAACTGATAAAATAATTGTTCTAACGTAACTGTATATGGCCCAGCTATAGTAAATAAATCTGTTCTACTATCATAAATTTTAACACCTTCCATTGGCGAAAAAATAAATATGGCTATATTATTTATAAGTAAAAATATTAATATTAAATATACAATAAAAGATATCTTTTTAAATTCTATCTTTGATATTTTAAATACAACTATACTAAATATAAACATAAATCCAAGGACAAAAGTGTTATATGTCACCATTGATGCTATTGCCCAAAGTATTAATGCTAAAAGCTTTGATGCACCGCTAAGTCTATGAATTGGCGAATCTATCTCTGAATATTCTAACATTGCATTCATTTTTACCTAACACTCCTATCATAATTAATAAACTTTTCTACAAATCCCTTTGGGTTCTTAAGCCCTACCTTAACAGCTAACTCGTAAACTGACGTTTCTTTTAAATTAGCTTTATTAATTACCTCATTATTAGTTAAAACATTTGCTGCAGTATCTTCAGCAATCTTTAATCCTTCAGAAAGTACTATAGCTCTATTTGTATATTCAAGCATTAAATGCATATCATGAGTTATCATTATAATTGTAATTCCTTTTTTATTGATTTCCTTTAAGAATTCCATAATTTCACTATAATGCTTAAAGTCTTGTCCAGCAGTTGGCTCATCTAAAATAATTATCTCTGGATTAAGTACAAGTATTGAAGCAATTGTAACACGTTTCTTTTGTCCAAAGCTTAATGCTGATATAGGCCAATTTCTAAATTCATAAAGACCACATATCTTTAATGCTTCATCAACTCTTGACTTAATTTCTGGTTCTGAAACACCTCGTATTTGTAAACCTAACGCCACTTCATCAAAAATCATATTTTTAGATATCATAGAATTAGGATTTTGCATTACAAAACCTATCTTCTCAGAACGTTCCTTTATACTATGATCTGCTATGCTTTTTCCGTTAAGTAATATATCCCCACTACTTGGCTTATAAAAACCACATATTAGCTTAGCTATAGTTGATTTACCAGCACCGT
Organism: Clostridiaceae bacterium; assembly: GCA_029219285.1. GTDB lineage: Bacteria > Bacillota > Clostridia > Clostridiales > Clostridiaceae > Clostridium. The sequence goes on along the minus strand of JAQXTC010000252.1, from coordinate 47,894 downwards.
TTCTACCAACCATACTAACCATTTCACCTCGATTAATTTTGAAAGAAACTCCCTTTAATATTTCTTTCTTATCCTCGTAGCCAAATTTTATTTTATCAAGTTCTAAGATAGTTTCTTTAGCTTCATCTTTAGACTTAACTTCTGCCTTATCATACCAATTATTTAATTTATCCTTTATAGAATCTACTTTAAGACTATCAATAGATTCTGGTGAAATATCTTTATCAACTTTAATTCCGGCATATTTTAAAGCAGTTATATATAGAGGCTCCCTTATGCCTGTATCTACTAAAATATCTGAACTTAATAATTCTTGTGTAGTTAAATCTGCTGCTATCTGACCATCATTCACTACAATAATTCTATCAACATTGCAATGTAACACATCTTCTAATCTATGTTCAATAATTATAATAGTTTTATTACTCTTCTTTTGAATATCATCTATAAGCTCTATAGCACTTTTGCCACTTGCAGGATCTAAACTTGCTAAAGGTTCATCAAAAAGAAGTATATTATTGTCTGATACCATTACTCCACCTAAAGTAACTCTTTGCTTTTGTCCTCCAGATAAGTTATGAGGTGATGATTCTAATCTTTTATCAATATCAACTATCTTAGAAACTTTTTCAACCCTCTTCTTCATATCATCTTGTAACACACAATCATTTTCAAGCTTAAAGGCAATATCTTCTGCTACTGTCAGCCCTATAAATTGGCTATCTGGATCTTGTAAAACTGTACCTACTTCATTAGATAAATCAAAAACACTCATATTTTTAGTTTCTTTATTATTTACTTTTAGCGATCCAGTAATTGTTCCTTTATATAAAAATGGTACTAAACCATTAATGGCATTTGATAAAGTGCTTTTTCCAGAACCTGATGGACCAACAATAATAACTCTTTCACCTTCATAAATAGTTAGATTAATATTTTTTAATGTTGGCTCTTTTTGAGAATCATATTGGAATGTAAAATTATTAAATTCAATTACTGGCTTCTTGGAGTCTTTAGTAGTTTTAGTTTCTAAATCGTCCTCTTTTAAATTCGAATATTCTAATTTTTCGCTATTAACTTCTTTAACTAATGAACCTTTTTGTGTTCTCGTTTTTGCGTATGTGACTAAAAGCATTGTTCCTAAGAAACCAACAATCACCATGTTAGATATTCCAGCAACTGCTCCTTGCAAATATAACTTGTCTAATGGTTCGCTATAAATAACTATATCTAATGTTGGTGCTACAATAAACCAAGCTACTATATTAGCTAAGACTTGAAATATATTAAAAATTATAATTTCTTTTTTTCCAAACTTCCCTTGATTAACATCAACTCTTCTTTTTGCAAGTCCTATTATAAAACCAGTAACACTTGATGCTATTATCCAACTAAACCACGGACTCCCTGTTACCATTAAATCTTTTAACGTATGTCCAATAAACCCAATAGACGCTCCTGCCAAAGGACCGTATATAATTGCCATTAATGCTATAAATGCATAACATGTTTCTAAATTAGTGTTTGGTATCCCAGTTGGAATAGATGCAAACCTCCCCAAAATCATAAATACGGCAGCACCAATTCCAATAGCAACTATTGTCTTTATCGATAGCTTACTATTACTCATCTATAGTTTCTCTCCTTTATATTCTTTATTACCTTTTGTACTATGATGTACCAAGTACATATTTTTTATTTACATTAAAAAACGCCAGGAACTTTTATTCCTAGCGCTTTGAAACAATCATACTTACGTTTCTCATCTACTAGCTAAAAGCTACAGGATTTAGCACCACACTTTATAAAAATATAAAAATAGGTTGCCGGGTATCATAGGGCCAGTCCCTCTACCACTCTTGATAAGAATTTATTATTATATTAAAAATATTAATTAAAATTACTAATTAATATTAACTGTCATTAAAGATTATGTCAACTGTTTATTTCTTACTATTCATAATATAATATAAATGCTATTATATTTAAAGAAATAAATACGAATGAGGTAATTATAATGAAAATACGAGTTCCTTATTATTTTAAAGATTTTAAATGCGTTGCATCAGAATGCAGCGATACTTGTTGTGCTGGATGGGAAATAATAATTGATGATAAAACTTTTAATAAATATAAAAAAGTAAAAGGAGATTTCGGAAAACAATTAAATTCTAAAATTACTTTTTATGAAGATAATGAACCTGGCTTTATTTTGGATAATAACAACTGTCCTTTTTTAAATAAGAATCTACTTTGCGATATTTATTCTAATTTAGGAGAAGATCATCTTTGTCATACATGTAAAACATTTCCGAGAATAATTGAAGAATACGGAAGTTTGCGCGAGATATGTTTATCTTTATCTTGCCCTGAAGCAGCTAGATTAATCTTAAAAGATCATAGAAAGGTTTCTTTTGAAACTTCTGAAAATGATGAATTTGTAACAACTTATAACTCAATAAGCCCTGAACTTTATCTTCATATTATTAAATGTAGAAAAATAGCTTTTGATTTATTGCAAAATGAAGATATAGATTTCAACAAAAGGCTTGCTTTATTACTTAAGTTTTCTAGTGACATTCAAGAAAAAATTGATTTATGTGAACTTTCTCAAATTGCAACTGTCAGAAAAAATTATTTAGATTCAAACTTTATAAACAATTTAATAGATTCTTTTGATAATTACAATAATAAGCAAGATATTAAATATAACATAATGCATAAATACATGAATGTATTTGAAAACCTAGAAGAAATTAATGAAATCTGGCCAAAAATAATTGCTAATGCAATTAATGTTTTTTACACTAAAAATAACCTTGAATTTTATGAAACATCTCATACTAAATTCAAGGAATATTATAAAAATAAACTTTATGAATATGAAAATTTAATTGTATATTTCATAAACAGATATTTTATGCGTTGCTTACTTGATGCAGATTTACTCTCAAAGATTAAATTAGGAATAATGAGTCTTCTAATTATAAAAGACTTAAATGTTGTTAGTTGGCTTGATAATAATTATAATTTTGATTTAAAAGATCAAATTGAAATTTCTCATATGTATTCAAAAGAAGTAGAACATTCAGATAATAATATAGAAAAACTTCACCAACTTTTTAATGAAAATCCTATGTATGATCTAGATACTATGATTTCTTTAATAATGAACTAAAAGTACAGGCTGGAATATTTAAAACCAGCCTGTACTTTTTAATTATATATACTCTAACAATTAATATTTTTCAGACTATTGCCATAATTAGTGGGATTGTAAGAAGTGATAAGACCGTTGTAAAAAAGGCTGATTTCGATGCAGCTTCTTTATTAATATCATATTTTTCTGCAAGTACCCCTATTAATGTTGCTGTAGGCATTGCAACCATTATTACACATACTTGAAGTATAACTTGATTAATATCAAATAGTTTTAAAATAAATGCTATAAAAATTGGTGCTAAAATAAGTTTAATGAAACTCATATAATAGATTTCAAAACCTTTAAATACTTTTTTTATCTCAACATTTGCAAGCATAGAACCAATGATAAACATTGAAAGAGGTGTTGTCATACTTCCAACTCCCTGTAGAGTACTTAAAATAAATGGTGGGATGTTTATAGAAAAAATAAATACTATTATACCTACAACTATTGATAAAGTTGGCATATTTACAAGATTTTTCTTTATTGTTTTCAAATCCTTCTCTCCAGTAAAAAGCATTACTCCGTAAGACCACATAAAAATATTGAAAGGTATTGTATAAATAGATGTATAGAATACTCCTATATCTCCAAAAATCCCTTGAACTATTGGGTAGCCAATAAATCCGCAATTTGAAAAAACAGTAGCAAACTTATATATACTTTTTTTATCCTTAGTCATTCTAAAATAAAATATATTACTGAAAATAATTAATAAAATATGTATACAAATTGAACATATTAAAATAGTAACAGCATTTTTAAACATCTCCATGGAAAAATCAATATTAAAAGAATTAACTATAAGACAAGGTAATGTAGCGCATAATAAAATATTAGATAATCCCTTGTTAACTTCATCAGTTATTATGTTCTTCTTTCTTAATGTTATGCCAATCACCATCATCAACATTAAGATTAAAATTTGGTTTATGATTGTATAATTCAATAATCTCCCTCCAATTTTATCTATAAATAAAAAAACCATTTCACATTTTGCGAAACAGTTTTTATTATACACTATATCTCATATCTATTACAGATTAATGTATCAGTTTATTTGTTTAATATATCTTTTAATATCTCATATGAAAAATCAATCATTTCCTGGCAACTTATTTTCTGTGCTTTTAACTCTCTACAAAGCTCTGTAGAATACTTTTCTTTAACAGCCGCCATTAATTGTCTAACATATTTATTCGCCTTGTTGCTTTCATTGTTATCTATTCTGCCATATAAATATCCAATAACAATAATTGAGCCATTAATTGCCCCACACATACTACCACTACATGAACCAGCTCCCATACCACTTCCTATAGCCAATGGAATGTTATCATTAAATTCTTCATTATATTTCTTTATAATAGACTCAGCACAATTATATCCTTGATTATAATAATTTGATGCTTTCATAAATCACACCCTCTTCTTAGCTTATAACATCAATAAGCCTTACAATTATAATATGCATACTTTATCAATAAGGTCACAAAAAAAAGGCGAGATATTACATACATAACTTTTTTAAATTTTAATAAAGAATTTCTATAATAACCTTGTTACACTTTCTACTGTTCTTTCTAAATTAGTAGAACCATTTCTTAGTGCATCATCTAATGATTCTACGCCTTGCATAATACAAAAAATTGATTTTATTCCTTCTTCGTATAAATTATTTGATTGTGAATCAACTTTCCCTGCAAAAGCTATAACTGGAACATTGTACTTCTTTGCTATTTTTGATACTCCAACTGGAGTCTTACCAAAAATAGTCTGACCATCAATAGCCCCTTCTCCAGTAAATACATAATCACTTCCTTTAATTTTCTCCTCAAGGTTAGTATACTTAATCACAAGATCTATTCCAGATTTCAAATTAGCATTAAAAAAAGCAAGTAATGCTCCTCCAAGTCCACCTGCTGCCCCACTTCCTTCTACCTTTGAAATATCTTTGCCATAGAACTCTTTTATTTTCTCAGCAAAATGTTTTAAATTATTATCTAAAACTTCTACCATTTCTGGAGTTGCTCCTTTTTGTGGTCCAAAAATATGGGATGCTCCAGTTGGTCCTATAAATGGATTTTTCACATCACATGCAACTTCTATAGTCACATCATTTAAAAATTCATCTAAATTGCCTTTATCAATTGTTTCAATCTTACTAAGACCTTCGCCTCCCAATGGAATTTCATTTCGATTTTTATCAAGAAGTTTAACCCCAAGGGCTTGAAGCATTCCAGCTCCACCATCATTGGTTGCACTTCCTCCAATACCAATTAAAATGTGTTTCATCCCTCTATTTACAGCATCTCTTATTAATTCACCAGTTCCATATGTAGTTGTAATATATGGATTTCTCTCTTCTCTTTTTATAAGTTCTATACCACTTGCTTTTGCCATTTCAATTACAGCAGTCTTTCCATCACCTAATATACCATATTTAGCTTTTATAGATTTCATCAATGGATTTTTCACATCAACTTCAACGAATTTTCCATCTGTAGCACTTACTAAAGCCTCTACAGTTCCTTCCCCACCATCTGCCATAGGAACTTTTATACATTCTGCATCCTTAATCACATTTTTTATTCCTTTTTCCATTGCTATACAACATTCAAAAGAAGTCATACTTTCTTTAAATGAATCTGGTACTAATATAAATCTCATATTACCTTTTCTCCTTTTATACAAATTAATCCCATTTATATTATATTCTTCATTTTGATAAAAAAAATAACTTTTACAATATGCAAAAGTTATTTTATACTGTTTAAAATTTAAATACTGAAAGTTGTTCTTTTAAATCCATTGACTTATCTATTAAATTATTAAATCCTAATACAAATTTCTCAGTTGATGCGTTTACTTCTTGTACTGAAGCTGTTATTTCTTCCGAACCTGCAGCTGTTTGTTCTAATAAAGCAGAAAGATTCTCAACTTGAGAAACAACATTATCCTTCATATTATTAATATTATCTATAGTCAATGTTATATTATTCACCTTTTGATTCAACGAACCAATAGACTTAACTATCTCTGTAAATACTTCTTCTGATTCCTTCACAACTTCTTCTTGATGATTTACTGCCTCTGTAGTTAGATTAACTTTTTCTACTGCTTCCTTAGATTTTGTATTTATGGCATAAATTATTTCATCTATTTGTTTAGCAGAAACAGCTGTTTCTTCTGCTAATTTTCTTATTGAATCTGATACTACAGCAAATCCTCTACCAGCTTCTCCAGCTCTTGCTGCTTCAATTGCTGCATTTAAAGCTAAAAGATTAGTTTGTTCTGTTATTGAACTAATAGTTTTATTTATATTTTCGATTTTTTCAATGCTATTAGATACTTCAACTACCACCTTTGTAACTTCTTGAGTGCTTATCTTAGTTTCTGATGATTTATCCATTACCACTTTAACTATTTCAATTCCTCTTTCACTTAATTCATTTGCATTTAATGCCATAGTATTTATATTATATGTTTCATCTTTCATACTAATCATTGCGCTAGATAAAGAGTTCATATCACTAGCTATTAATTCTAATCCATTAGCAGATTCCATTGTTCCTGCTGATATTTCTTCCATAGTTTTACCAACTTGTTCTATAGATCTTTTAATTTCATTACTATTATCTAATGATTCATCAGCAATTTCATTTACCACAGTAGCTGATTCTGATACCTCTTGCATTAATAATCTAATTTTATCAATCATTACATTTAGACTTTCATCTAAGGAAATAAACTCTTTTATTGATGTTTCTATAACGATATTTTCCTTAAATTCTCCTTCAGATGCCTTTTTTAATCTTTCAATTATGATATTAAATAATTTAACTAGAGTATTTGATGCTTTCAATGAAACAAATAAAGAAATAATAATTACTATTAACATAACTACTAATGTCATTATTATTTGATTTTTTTCACTTTTTCTAAGTTCAGTAACTGTGGTCTTTAAAATAATCTTCCATCCAACTTCTTCTGATGTACTATAAAATCCTTCATATTTAGTTGAATTATATTCAAATTTAATATTTCCATTACTATTAGCTATAATATCATTCCATACACTATATTCAACCGGTTCTTGTCCACCAATTTTATTAATATCAGTATTTGAAACAACCATCCCATCTAATGAAGTAATCATTACTTCCCCAGTTAATCCATATTTTAAGTTAGATAATTGATTTGCAAGCTCAGTTAATTCAATATCTATCCCTACAACACCAATAATGGAATCATTGTTTTTAACGGCTTTTGAAAGTGTAATTACATATTTACCAGTTACTTCATCAACATATGGATTTTCTATATTAATATTACTACTATTAATTGCTGTCAAATACCAAGGTCTTAATTTTGAATTATAACCTTCTGGAAGTTCTTGATCTAATGATTGAATAGAATTCCCAGTAGAATCTTCTGCATAATAAAAATTAAGAATACTTTTATCAGTAGATGCTAACAATTTCATATCTTCAGTTAATTTATCAAAATCCGAAAAATCTGATTCACTAATTAACGTATCAATTATATTCTTATAGTCTTCTATATTAGATTTAATCATACTGTCAGCAGTATCTAACAGTAACTTACCATTATCTTTGTAGTTAATATTTATATTCTTTCTATTATTCAATAATGACATACTTCCTAATGTTATTACAGGAATAATAGACACAAAAAATATAATACAAAATAAAACTACCTTTAAGCTTTTGTTTTTTCTCACATTCCCTACCTCTTTCATATTTTTTAATAATTATACATTGTTTTTTTAAGGAAAAGAACATTTTCTTTTTATTTTTATTATTTTTTTTATATAAGTATATATTTTTTATTATTCTATCAATTTTGCATTTCATTCTTACAAAAAATAAATGACATTCTTTTCACTATTATAAAAACTACTCCAAAGCATATGAATTTATCTAGTAAATCTGTGAATATTTGTGTTGAAAATACTGCTGTTACAATGCTTATTCCAGAATTCTTTAAAACACTAACAATTAAACTAGACCCTGAAGATGTAACTCCATTGAAAACAAAAGCAGCTATTACTGAAGAAACTGATACAAAAAAAGCCCCAGAAATATTTCATTTATTCCTAGGACTAAACATATTTTATTTATCTTTATATTTTAAAATAACCTTATCTTTACTTTCTTCCAGAAAAATTTGTAAGCAAGCAAGTTTTTGAAAACAAAAATCTTCTATTAAATTTTCACTATCTTCTCTTATATAATAATCATGTGTATATCTATTTCTAAGCTTAACTACTATAACTAAATATCCTTTTAATGTTTCATCAAAAAAACCCATTTCGCTAGCCTTTTCTATAAGTTGCACAGAGGATGTTGTACTCTTAAGCTTTCCATCATTGACTATTATATAACTTTCACACATATCTACTATATACTCTGAAAAATCTTGAAAAAATGCAAACATAGCTCGTCTTATTATTTTGCTTTTGTTATTTTTATACTCATTTATAGCTTCTTTAAGATTTTCTAAATTATCATATGCACACTTATATTTGTCCATAAACTTTTCTTTTTTATATTTATAATAAGGACTCATCTACAATCCTCCCAAAATAACAATATTGCTCATCAAGTTTTAATGTTTTTTCTAATCTTTCATTATTTCTTGCTGCCTTTAAAACATAGTGATTAAAATCATACCATCTTGCTTCATTTATAATATATTTAATGTCACTATCAACAGCTAACCTTGCATATTTATTGACAAAATCTTTAAATAATACAAAAGATAGATGAATGTTATCATATTCATAGAATCTTCTTGCTATTTCTAATATATGATCTTCTAAATCAAATGTATCTAATAAAGCAACTTTAGGCCCTACTACTACAAGTAAATCAATATCACTTCTACCTTCATTCCAATATTCAGTTCCATAACTTCCAAACTCGCATAAGCATACTACTTCTTTATGTTTTTTCAAAGCCTTAATAAATTCCTCTTTACTCATAATAGCAATACCCCTTAAATTCTAATTCATTTATATTATACCCTAAAACAATTATCTTCTAAACTGAAGTTACCTCTTTCTTATTATATATTTCTCTAGCATATTCTATTAATTCTCTTTCTCCTTCAATTTCACACTCATGAGGATAAGTTTTTGAAATCTTATTAAAATGTTTTAATAGTATCTCCGCCTTATCCAAATCATTATTATTTAAAAGTTCATAAGCATACTTCATACGAATAACTGCAGGATAATTTTTAAAACTTCTAAAAAATTTCTTCATGCCCTTTGAATTGTAAAGCTCAGCTATTTTTTCTTTTCTATTTTCACCAATAAGTTCACAATAAATCATATCTGAAATAACCATCCACTTGTGTATAGGTATAATTTCACCTGGATCATTAATTATAGCTTGTCCTATCTCTACCGCCTTCTCAAAATCCATCTTATCCATAGCACGACTACATACCATTGCTCTTTGAGCAGCACATAAACCGTTATTCATATTTTCAGCCTTAGGTATTACAAATAAATCATCTGAAATTTCTTTAAGTCTAATCCCATTACTAATTAATGCATTTATTTTCATTTGAATCCAAAAGCATTTTCTCGCTTCATTGTTTCTCCCCAAATTTAATGCATTATATCCATCATTATCAATTGGACCCACATGCAAAGGTATTCCATTCATAAGTGTAAAAGCTACTCCAATAAGCGAGAAAGCAACTAAAAAAGTTGAAAAATAGTAGAAATCATTAAGTAGTAATGCAAAAATTATAGCTATTACAGAAAAAATGAAGTTATTTAATATACCACCTAAATTATATAACATATAAGGAAACGATCCCTCCTTCTCTTCAGGTGGATCCATTAAACACTGGCCTCCTGTACCCATAAGAGAAAATCTCTTTAATTGCAATTTATTTTTCTTTCTAACCAACATAAAACTACCAATTCTAAAAGATAGAAATTTATACCCACTAATTAGTCCAAATATTAAATGTCCACCTTCGTGTATTATTATTTGTAAAAATGCTGCCAGATAAAGTATAGTTATAGCTATTATAAGATTAATTAAATTCATAACTATGTCATCACTCTGATTATTACCTTTATTTAATATTATTCCTGATAAAAAGCCACAAGCTCCACCTAATAAAATAAAGGAAAGAAATGCAATAATACTTCCTACTGACTTCTTTCTCTCATCCTTTTTCATTTTGTTTGCTCATCTCCTTTAACTAATTAATATTTTCTCCTCAATAATAACATATTTTTTCCAAAAATCATACGCTATATTAATACTAAGACAAGATGGTGATTAATATAAAAACTTATGGAGGTTATAATTTAAAGGAACTTAAATCCTTAGGACATGGCTATCAAGGCACTGTCTATAAAATAGATTCTACTAAATGTATTAAAGTTTTTAAAAAAAGAGAGGATTTTATAGATGAGTTGACCACTCTTATTATGTGTGAAAAAATCCTTACTTCACCAAACTCTATTCTTTTGGTGAAAAATATATAGTGAGAGAATATGTAGAAGGTATTTCTTTAAATAAATATTTAAAAGAAAACTTATTATCACAATTTATATGTCAAAACATTCTAAATATATACTTTGCTATGAAATCAGTAGGTTTTAAAAGATTAGATTCAGCATTATTTCATATTTATATAACTAAATCCAATACATTTAAAGTAATTGATACTGCTCGCGCTATGAAAAAAAGAATATACCTATCCATTTTTAATAATAGATGGACTAAATAAACTAGGGTATAAAAATCAGTTTCTTGACTATTTAAAAAAATTAAAAGATATATTGTATAAAAGCTGTATCATAAGTCCTAAAATTCAATTTATAGTTGTATGTGGAGATAGTATCGCTGGAAGCAAAGATAAAGAAATATTAAAAAAACAACTATATAATTTTAAAAGTATAATAAATAGTTATTATCCAAATGTAGATATCTTTCCTATTATCGGGAATCATGAAGTTAACATTACACCTGAAACTGATGAATATGAATTAATTTTTCAAGAAGTATATAATAATTTTACTGCCACAAATTATCTTCCTAAATACAATAAAACAGCATATTATATCGATTTTGAAGATACTCGCCTTATTATGCTTAATTCTTTTCATCCTAATGAAATTCATAAAATAACTAATTCTCAATTATCTTGGTTTGATAAAATATCTTCTATAAACATTAAAAATAAAATAGTTTTTGTTCATTCACCAGCCTTTCCAACTGGAGCACACCTTGGCCACTGCCTTGATTTATACCCAGATTGTAGAGACGCTTTCATTGATATTGTTGAAAAAAATCATATTAACTTAATAATTTCTGGTCATGAACATAACTATTCCAGGAGAATAATTGGCACTTCTAATATAATTCAAATAATTACAGGGGGTGGTGGAGAAAAACTACGAAATAAATATAAAGACAAAAAGAACGTAGTCATACCTCCTATTGATAAATTTCACTTTCTAATTATTGATATTAATAAAGATAACATTCATATATCTGCCATTAGCACAAAAGGTACTGTGTTAGATTCTTTTAGTTTAATCACATAATATTATATCTTTAATAAAAAAGTGAGGAATGCAAAAAACTACATTCCTCACTTTTTTATTGTTATAATTAAACACTAGAATCCTCACTGTGATTGTAATATTTATCATAATCATCATTTCTAGAATAACTATTATAGTCGTCATCGTCATCATCATAATAATATCGATAATAATCATGGTCATCATCATCATAGTATCTATAATCATCATCATCTGAATAACTATGGTACCTATCATCATGATCTGAATAATTATAATAATCTCTATCGCTTTTGTCCTCTATAGTGGATGATGAATATACACTAAAATCCACTCCAACTCTGCCAATTAAAACTCCAAAAATTAGAGATAAAATTATTATTATTGAAATTCCTGTGTAATCCCAAGTAGCTGTGTTAAGAAAATTATTTTTACATCTACTACTTAGTAACCCACTTATCTCATTTAATCTCATATTTCTTACATCTATAACTATGAATTCATTATTTACTAACTTTATGTAACAATACTTTTTAGTAATTCTCCAAGATTTTATTACTGATAAATCAAATTGATATACAAGTTGATTTAATGAAAATAACTGTAATACATTATTTTGCAAATTATACCCATCCATTATTATAGGTGGTAAAAATTTGTTTTTCTTAAATGATTCAACTAAAGAGTATATTACCCATCCAATAGACAATGTAATACATATAATAAATCCTATATAAAATTCTACTTCCCCACTAACTGATAAATTATACAAACTATAAAATGTTGCAAAATATACAACTATAAATATAGGAGAAGTTATCATAGATAAGAAGACTCTTCCTCTTATCGTTTTTTTGTACATTTCCAAATAATCGCCTCCATATTAAACTATTTTAATTATACAATATTATTATTTTATTGTACATACTGGTATAATTTCCATTAATCACATTTTAATTTGGTTTATATAAAATAAATTAAACCATACAATGCAATGCATTGTATGGAACTTTTTACTTATATTCTTCTACAACTTTTTATTAGTATCTTGAATAAGATTCAGAGTCATTAGAATATGATATGCTACTATAACTTCTTGAACTTGAATAATCTGATGAAGAAGAACTACTTGAACTTGAGCAACTACTTGTGCTTGATGAGCTTGAACTTGGACAGCTAGTTGAACTTGTTGAGCTTGTATACTTTCTTGTGCTCATGCTACTAGATTCGCTTGAACTTGAACTACTTGATTTCTTTTGTTTGCTATAACTTCCTGCCCATGAATTTCTTTCTGATAGTGAATTACTTGAGTCATTAGATGATGTTGAACTAGTTGTAGTAGTTGTTTTCCAACATTTCTTATAATATCTATGACCTCTTGATGATTCCTTTTCTATTCTTTTTCCCATATTTATCGTACCCCTTAATTTAATATTTAATTTCGTTTCATAATATATCTTATGACTAATTATATATTTTGGTTACATAATTACAATTAATTTCCCTCATATATATCTTTTATTAGTCTTTCAAAATTATCTTTTTGTGAATGCTTATTACCAAAATAAACTTCTTCTGAGTAGATTATCTTATTATACTTTTTTCCATGAAGATAACTTACAATTTCATAATCTCTTTCTTTATAAAGTTTTCTTAATTCTCTACCTATTGTTAATAGCTTTCTATAATGCTTTCCACCTGAAAAACCAGGATAATTTCTATTTTCAGAATTCCTAAAAAATAATGACTTAGCAAGCCATCCTTTTTTTGCCCTTCCCCCCTCTGTAACTTTCGAAAAAATTTCATTTACATATGGAGAGAATTCGTGAAAATCACCTGAATAAATTTTCAGTCCTACAATTGGATACCATAATCCTTTTATTTTTCCATTATTAGTTCCTGATGACCTATAGAAAGGTAAGGTTACTCGTTCTATTGTTTCACCATACTTAATATCAACATCTATTAATCCAATCATCCTAAAAGGATGTTTAGTATAATAATTAACTTTAAAACTTTCAGGATATATTTTGAAAATGCTTACTTTTCCATGCATAATTTTTAGCACCTCACTTATAATTCCTGATTTTTTTTAGCTGAATTTTTATTTCTTCAATGCTATTATATTCTTTTTCTAATCCCATTAACTTTTTTAGAAATTCTTTTTCCTCACAATTTAAATCTAATTCCTCATACCAAGGCTTTTCTTCAATTGAAAATTCATCTATTAATGAATAATACAAATGGATTAAAAAGTCACCTAAAAACCAATAGTCTAATTTCTCATCATATTTTTTATCATCCTTAAATCTAGCTAGTCCAAAATCAATTAGTGCCACCTTATTATTTTCCCTTAGAATAACATTAGGTGTCCTAATATCTCGATGAACAATATTTAAATTATGAAGTTTCTCATAAATTGCAATAATTTCTTCTGCAATACTATAAATTTCTTCTTTCGTAAATACAACTCCATCATAATCAAGCATTTGATGAAATGTTTTTCCTTCGATATATTCTAAAATATACCCTTCTCTATATTCATCTTTAAACTTTCCTAAAAACTTTGGAAATGATGAATCATTCAATTGTTTTAAAATTTTTTCTTCATAGAATAATTTTTTTCTTGTCTGTTCAAGCATGTCATTTTTCAACTGTTTAACTACACACTTTTCACCTTTATCATTTGCTGCTAAATATGCAATTCCATAGCGTCCCTGGCCTATCACTTCTAAAATTGAATACCCATTAACTACCTGACCCTTTTCAAAGAATTTATCCATAAACAGACCTCATTACTTTGCATATATTTGTTATTCAGTTAATTTATAATATTCACTTTTAAGTAATTATGTTACTATCTATTTTATTTTTTATGTAAAGAAATAGTTTATGCTACTGTATAATACAATAGCATTAAGAAAATTGAGACATACATATTAATTTACATAATCCATCCCCACTAATGCATACAGCTCCATATTGCTCACATATTTTAACACTACTATTTCCAACACAGATCAAATTATTTATTCCTTCTACTGATATATCAATATACATTATTATTGCTGCTATAGGATCTTTTAAAGTACCATAATTCATAGGTCTGCTATGAGTAACATTGCATACAAGATTATATCCTGATGAAATTCTAATATATTCTGGTATCATAGTAACATTCTCTAAAAATTTACCATGTCCATCATCATTACCACTATGATTATAATGAAAATAAAATTTAAATCCTCCTATATCTTCACCATTTGAATTTTTAAAGTCATATTTAAATGGTCCATATTTAGATGCTTTAAACCCTTGAAGTTCGCACCACTTTTTACATTCGGGAATTACAGAAACTGAAACATTATTTATTTTTATACTTCCCCCTTGAAGACTTATAGAATTACTTATACTTTTATTTTCAGATTGTAAACAAAAAGGTCCTCCTTTATGATTATTCATACTTTACACTCCTAAAAATGGTTCTTATTTAATTTATTCATATAAAAAAAAATAGCTACTTAAAATATTTATTTTAAGTAGCTACCTTTTAATTAAATATCTTTTCTTTCTTCCTTATTGTCAGAAATTAATTCTTCTTTTATCTTACCTTTTGAACTATTTTGCATTGTTTCAATACCTTCTACTGATGTAGTAGAAACTGAATCAACACCATTTGCCATCTTTTTTTCATAATTTCTAAATAGATATAGTGCAACTAAGCTGAATACTATCGGCCCTGCAACTTGGAAAATCATCGATATATAATCTCCATTTTCTAATGCTGGTTGAATTATTGTAAATACATTGGCAAAACTTACTGTAAATATTACGATACATCCACAAACAATAGCAAAAGATTTATTTTTGAAAATTACGAATGGCTTTTTTATCGAATCATTTTTCTTAAATGCTATAAATGCTATTGCTAAGAATACTGTAGGTACTGTCATTGCAACATTACTCATTAGAATTAAATAATCTAAAAATAATTGTGCTGTATCTCCACCAAAAGATGAAATAGCTATAATTGCTACAACTGCTATACATTGAATCCACATAGCTTTTACAGGCATTCCTTCCTTATTAACCACAGTCCAACTAGAAGGCCAAATTTGTTTTGGTGTTCCTTCTATAAGTTGCTTTAATGGTGAATAGATTAATGTAAAGAATGCTCCAATTAAAGCTAAAAACATTGCAAGTCCTATGTATCTTGCAAACCAAGTACCCATAGTAGCAGCATGACTAGCACTTAATCCAAAAACATTACCAAGTTGAACACCTAAGTTCTTAATAACAATATATGAAACGTTAGCTCTACTTACTTCTGGCGAGCTTAGAACATCTTGCCAATTTGTAAATAGACCGACCATTAATATTCCTAATGAATACCCAACACCAATAACTATTGCAGATATCTTAATCCCTTTTGGGAAAGTTTTTTCTGCATTTTTAGTTTGATCAACAAGTCCTCCAACAGCTTCTAAACCTCCATATGCAAATATTGCATAAACTAAGAAAGAGAATATAGCTAATACAGAACTATATGATTCATTTGGTGAATTAAAAAACGCAGATAAGGTTATTGGCTCTGCTGCTTCAAAACCATTTCCAAAAAACACTATTAGCGCTCCAACAATAAGAACAACATTAGCACTTGTTACAAAGAACCCTCCAACTGATGCAATTTTTGAAATACTCTTCATTCCTTTCGAAGATAAATATGTAATTGCTATAACAAGAAGTACACCTAAAATTGCTAATACCTTAGGGGCATTTAAGCTTCCTACACTCCATGTTGATGTTTTATCAGAGCCAAAAATTAAATTTGAAAGTGGTACCCATATAGATGAAGATACACTAACCATCCACACTATGTATGATGCAAACCACATAAATATTCCAACAAAAGCAAACTTAGACCCTACTGATTTTTCCATCCATGCATAAATACCTTTTTCTTCTTTAAATGCTGAACCAAACTCAGCCATCATAAATGCATAAGGTATAAAGAATGCAAATGCCGCAAAAAGATACCAAGGAATTGCTGAATATCCCATTAAAAGATATGCTCTTGGTATATTATTAAACCCAAAAACTGAAGTAAAGATCATTAAAATAAGAGCAACTAATGTTAATTTACTCATTTGTTTATTATTCTTTCCCATTTTTTTCTCCTCATTTGTTACTTATTTGTTTTTATTTTTTACAATTTGAATATTAATATAATAACAAAATTCTTTATTTTTTTCTATATTTTTTGTATATCTACTTATTTTTTTGTTTATTTAAATGTTATTTAATAAATTGCTATAATCCATTAAAACTCAATCTAATTTCATATTGAATATGTACACAAAAAATGAAGCAAACTACCATATGTAAATACTTTTAAAAAAAAAATGAAAGGAGTTATAAAATGATTATTCATGGCGACGTTGCATTCATGATAATATCTACGGTATTAGTATTAATAATGACACCTGGATTAGCTTTTTTTTATGGTGGATTAGTTCCAAGAAAACATTCTTTAACAATTATGTTTCAATCATTTATTTCTATAGGAATCGTCACTATAATGTGGATTTTTGGAGGTTTCAGCTTGACTTTCGGTGATGATTTGATGGGGATAATCGGAAATCCACTTCAATATTTTGCATTTGCTCAAATTGACAATGTAATAAACTCAACTTATAGTAGCAATATTCCTTTTTTATTATTCTTTATGTATCAATTAATGTTCGCTATTATTACAGCACCATTAATGACTGGTGCTTTTGCTAACAGGCTCACCGTTCCAGGATGGATAAAAATCCTAGTTTTTTGGATGTTATTAATCTACTTTCCTGTTGCTCACTGGATTTGGGGTGGTGGATTCTTATCAAAAATGGGATTTGTAGATTATGCAGGCGGAACAGTTATACATATAACAGCCGGCTTTGGTTGTTTAGGTGGCTTAATAGTTTTAGGAAAACGTGCTGAAACTGATAATAATAAACCATTTCATTTAGGCTTTGTTTCTCTTGGCGCTGCATTATTACTATTTGGGTGGTTTGGATTTAATGCCGGTGGATCTCTAGCTGCTGCTGAAACAGCTGCTATAGTTTTCACTAATACTGGAGTATCTGCTGCATCAGCTATGATTACATGGACAATTATGCACTATATGCAGCACAAATCATTTTCCTTTTTAGAAATTATTGTAGGCCTAATAGCTGGCCTAGCTACAGTTACTCCTTGTGCAGGATACATAAAACCCCTAAATGCTTTTTGGATAGGTATAATTGGTGCTGTAGTTTGTTACTTCTGTGTTCTTTTCGAAAGAAAAAGGTGGGATGATGCTCTCGATGTATGGGGTGTTCATGGAGTAGGTGGTTTTTTAGGCACCCTTCTTGTAGGTATTTTCGCTGATAGCAGAGTTAATGGAATTCAAGCAAGTTTTAAACAATTAGGAATTCAATTATTGGGAGCAGTATTAATTGCTGTTTACTCTGTAGTAGTTACTTATTTAATTTTTAAAATTATTGATAAAACTAAATCAATAAAAGTTAGTACTAAAATCCAAAAAGAAGGCTTAGATAAAAATTTCTTTAAGGAAAGTTTTAGTGATTATAAAGGCAGGTAAATCTATTATGAAATTTCTAAAATTCTTACTTATTTTCATTCCAATTAGTTTTATAGCTAAATTTTTTAATGCATCTGGAACTATAATGTTTCTATTATCTTGTGCATCCATAATTCCCCTTGCTGGACTTATGGGTGAAGGAACTGAAGAAATATCTTTTTATTCAGGGCCAAAAATTGGCGGCTTTTTAAATGGAACTTTTGGTAATGCTACTGAATTAATTATATCAATATTTGCATTAAAAGAAGGTTTATTTGAAGTTGTAAAGTCTTCTATTGCTGGTGCTGTTATAGGAAATATTCTTTTAGTTATCGGTGCAAGTATGTTTGCTGGCGGATTAAAATATAAATCTCAAAAATTCAACAAAAAAGTAACTGAAGTCACTTCAAGTATGCTTTTGTTTGCTGTAATTGGATTATGTGTTCCGGCACTATTCACTCATGCATTAGATGCAAATCTTCTTAATACTAGATATGAGGGATTAAGCATTTTTGTTGCTATTGTAATGATTATTATTTATTGTTTAAGTTTATATTTTTCCTTTAGCACTCATAAACATCTTTATATAAATACTGAAGAAAATCCTACTGAAGCTAAAGCAAAATGGAGTTTAAAAAAAGCTATTTTTGTTTTATTTATAGCTACAATTTTAATAGCTATTGAAAGCGAATTCTTAGTTAATGGAATTGAAGATATTACAGCAAGCCTCGGATGGAGCGAATTTTTTGTTGGTATAATATTAATTCCTATTATAGGTAATGCAGCTGAACATACTACTGCTATTATCATGGCGCTTAAGGATAAAATGGATGTTGCCCTGGAAATTGCTCTTGGTTCAAGTTTGCAGATAATTTTATTTGTTGCACCTATTTTAATTTTTATAAGTCTATTTTTTACGCCTATGAGCATAATATTTAATCAATTTGAGCTTATTGCACTTACAGCTTCAGTACTAATTGCTAATAAAGTATCTCATGATGGAGAATCAAACTGGCTTGAAGGTGTTCAGCTTTTAGCTGTTTATCTCATAATTGCTGCTGCATTCTTCATTGTTTAATTAAGGAGTGATATACAAATGATAAAAAAAATTTTTTCTATTATTTTAGCCACAGTCTCATTTAGTCTGACCGCCTGTACTAATAATACTAAAGACGCTACTATAATAAATGAAGATGAATACATAACAGAAAATCTACAAATAACCAATAGTGAGGATGCTTTAAATCGTTTAAAAGAAGGCAATAAACGTTTTGTAAATGATGATTCACAATTAATAAATGTTACAGGTGATAGACGTGAACAATTAGTAGAAGGACAAAATCCTTATGCAATAATTGTTTCTTGCTCTGATTCAAGATCTGATCCTTCTGTTATTTTTAATACTGGTCTTGGTGAAATATTTGATATAAGAATTGCAGGTAATGTTGTTGATGCCAATGCTCTTGGTTCAATAGAATACGCTGTAGAACATATCCATTCTCCTCTTCTTGTTATTATGGGGCATGAAGGTTGTGGTGGTGTAACAGCAGCTTATGATTATGTAAAAAACGGTAATCATGTAGAAGGTAATTTGAAATCTATTGTTGATAAAATTGCACCAGTTATAGGTGAATCAAATAATGTTGATGAAGCTGTTCATAAAAATATTAACGCTGTATATGATGAAGTTCTAAAAGATGAAATAATTAAAAATGCTGTTAACGCTGGAAAATTAACAGTTGTAAAAGCTTATTACGACCTAGATGGAACTGTAGTTTTTGACTAGTATTTCCAAATGAACATTTATTGTAAATCTTAACTTTCTATATATAATCTTTGCTTTATGAATATTATGAAAATAAGGAGTAAAGATATGAAATACAAAAAAGCATCTGATATATTACTTATAGAAATTATTGAGAAGATTCAAGAATATATAGATGGTGATTTCTATTAATAAACTTACTGAAGAATATTACTTATCTGATAAAAGTATTATAAGAATTATAAAATTAGAAAAACATTAATTCTAATATTTAATACATAATTATTTATTAGCTTGAATACTTTATATATTTTAACTAAGATAATTATTGTTATTGAAATAAGTTAGTAACAATAATTATCTTATTTTTTATTACGAGGTGTAAAATTTTATGAATAGATTTATAAAAAAACATGAATTTAATTATATAATGGAATAAGTTTTCTTCTTTAAGTGATGAAGAAAAAGAAACTCTTAACATAGAGAGTATCACAGAACCACTTCACACTCCTAACTTTACCAAAAAGTTTATAACTATGTTTATGGTATGAAGCCTTTAACGACAACTGAAATAAATAAAATTTTTAAGAAAGAAAAAAACTTAACGCCACATTGGGATGCTGCTAATTATTCTTCCTATTTATTAGCTGAAAAGTTAGGTTATAAATTTAGTGGAGAATATAATATTTATTATAAAAAATAAGACAAGCTATATTAAGCCTATCTTATCTTTAATTACCAAGCTTCTACTAACATCATAAAACCTGGTATCCAAGCAGTTATTATACCTTCAAAAATAGCTAGGTATGGAACAAACTTTCCTAAATCTTTTTTTAAAATAAGTTCTATAAAAGCTGTAAGCCAAAGAATTCCCCAAAGTACCCATATAATACCCATTCTCCAATCTAAATCATATACCCAGCTTATATAGGCGCATGGAATTGTATTTATCGCTACAAATAAGCTATACCATCCATAAGGTCTTTTGTCTAATTTAAATATTCCATTGATAGCTATAAATAAATATGTAAAACCAAATAGTAATCCTGTTCCAACAGCATAATATTCTTCTAATATTGCTGAAATAATATCTAAAACAACTGCCAAACATCCTGTAAAAATATTCATTACAGCAGCTGATTTTTCATCTATTTCGTATATTCTAGATATGCCATTAAGTATTAAGACTACTCCAACATATAGTAAAACTATCCCTAACATCTTTCTCATCTCCTATTCAAATTCTAATATTTGCGTACAAATAGTTCTCTAGAGTTAAGAAATTCTTTTCTTATGTAATTATGAACTATGCCAATAACCTTATTTACTTCTTGAGTTAAGTTACCTAATACTCTTAATACAAAACCATTACATTCAATTTGTGATATACCATAATTAATATCTAAGTTTATATCACTTAAAATTTTTCTAATTGATTCAATAACTTCTTGAGTTATATTTGGGTTTATTACAAGTAATGTTCCGAAATTCTCATAACCTTCAAAATAACCTAATTCATTAACATTATTTTCTTTAGGATTTACTATTAAATTATCTAGTAGCACAATCTTATCATCCATATAAACTTTAGTTTCAAATTGAACTCTTGAATACTGGAATTTACCTCCATTTTTTGACCAACCTGACGTAATTCCATCAGTATAAATAAGTGTAGAATCATTTTTCATATAAATAATATTAACCTGTTTATAATTTGCATCTTTATAAAGGATAACACTATCTGTAATATATTCTAAAACACTATTATTTTCTAACTTTATGATAGTATTTTGGTTAGTTATACCGCCATGCTCACACTTATATACTTTGGTACATGCTTGGGTTGTTATAATGGCTCTAGAGTCTTTTTTGCATGTAATCTTAAAGTTATATTTTTCGCCTTCTACATACCCGCCTCCAAGGCCAACTATAAAGAAAGTTGAAATTTTCTCACTATCAAGGTGAATAATAGGTGAAATCTTAATTAATCCCTCAAACTTCTTTTCAGTTATAACTGTCTCATTATTTTTCTTGGCTAAAACTATATCAAATTCACCGGCAAATTTTTCATTATCCATATTATTCAATTCCCTCTAAGAGACAATTTTTCTTAATCCACTCTAGTACAGCATTAACGCCTTCATCCTTTTTTAAATTAGTAAATATAAATGTCTTTTCTTTTCTAAAAGTTAATGTATCTCTTTTCATAATATCCAAATCAGCTCCAACATATGGTGCTAAATCAGTTTTATTAATAATGAATAAATCACTCTTAATCATTCCTTGCCCTGCTTTTCTTGGAATCTTTTCTCCTTGAGCAACATCTATAATATAAATCGAAAAATCCACCAAATCTGGACTAAAGGTTGCAGCTAAATTGTCACCTCCACTTTCCAAGAAAATAATGTCTAAATTATCAACTCTGTTTTTTATTTCATCTATAGCTGCAAAATTCATTGAAGCATCTTCTCTAATAGCTGTGTGAGGACATCCTCCAGTTTCTACGCCTATAACTCTATCTTCACTTAAAACTGAATTATTAACTAAGAATTTTGCATCTTCCTTAGTATATATATCATTAGTAATTACAGCACATTCATAATTATCTTTCATAATTCTAGTTAGTCTCTCAATCAAAAGAGTTTTTCCACTTCCTACTGGTCCACCAACCCCTATAATTACTGGTTTCAATCATATCACCCTTTCATAAATATCTTGAATTCAAGACATAAA
Source organism: Clostridiaceae bacterium (assembly GCA_029219285.1). GTDB lineage: Bacteria > Bacillota > Clostridia > Clostridiales > Clostridiaceae > Clostridium. The sequence continues at coordinate 25,006 of JAQXTC010000252.1, read as the reverse complement.
TAATCTAAATTCTAATACCTCATGATTAATTTGAGCCATTTCTATACCAGGAGTACTAGCACCAAAACAGTCAAAATTCATTTCCTCAATTTTTTTATATAGCTCATTAAAACTTTCACTTAATTCTTTTAGAAGTAATTGACCATCTTTTTGCCCTAAGGGTATAGCTCTAACCGCATTTTGAATAATCGTTGAAATAGTACTATACATATGAAAATTAATGGCCTCTTCTTTATTAAACTTTAAAGTATACATCAGCATTCCAAACACAATAGCAGGATGACCAAAAGCTTGTTTTTGTTGAATTTTACATTTATATTCTTCAATTAATCTACAGGTATATAATTCTTCAAAAAGATGAATCATTCGCCCTGCTATAAGTTTAGAACCTTCCCTTGTTTCCTTAGCTACTGTTTGAACAGTTATTAACCTATCTAATTGCCAAACTCTTTCCATGTTGTTTTCATCCAAATATTGATATAACATCTTAATGGCTAATCCATCGCTATAAACAAATACATTATTTAAAAACGCCTTAAGATATTGCTTAACACTTTTTTGATCTGTAATTCTATAATCTCTTAAATAGGTTTCCATTCCATATGAATGATTAAAAGAACCTATTGGAAAGTTAGAATCACATAATTGCATCACCCTTAAAATATCTATAATTTTATTATTAGTGAGTATGTGCGAATTCAACATGTCTAAATGCCTTTTCTAATTTAATATTTTCTCTAGAATAATTAATGCCATCTTTTTTTAATTCTTCTTCCACTAATCTGTCATATTGAATTATCATTTTTTCATTTTGAAATTGTGCTTGTAAATGCCTATTACCTAAAGCATGAGCTATTGTTCCCATTTCTGTCATACTTTTAGGTTTTATAACTAATACATCCTCACTGTTAGCTTTCACTACAATTAGCTTTTTATCTTCATTGAAAAGTATATCTCCATCTTTAAGCTTTTCATTACCTTCTAAGGCTATACCATATTCTCTTTTATGATCAGATGTAACTCTTAATATTCTTTTTAACATTTCTTCGTTATCTAAATAAATTGTTTCTATATGATAACCATCCCAATTATTTACATCATTGATATTACCAACAACTTTATTAAATACCATACCCTTTTACCTCCAAACTTAGAATAAGAAATATCTTTGAGCTAATGGTAATTCCTCTGCTGGTTCGCAATTTATAGTCTCACCATCCACAGTAACATTATAAGTTTGTGGATCTACACCAAGCTTTGGAGTAGCATCATTAAGCTTCATATCCTTTTTAGTTAGATTTCTTATACCTCCTACAGGTAAAACCATCTTCTGTAATCCAAGTTCTTCTTTAATTCCATGTTCAAATGCATACTTTGAAACAAAAGTAGCACAAGTTGGATATGTAGCTTTACCGTAAGCTGCATAACAATCTCTATAATAAATTGGCTGACATGTTGGAATAGATGCATTTGCTTCACCAATATTAGCTTTAGCAACCATGCCTCCTTTAAGTACCATGTCAGGCTTTGCTCCAAAAAATGCTGGTTCCCAAAGAACTAGATCTGCAATCTTTCCTACTTCGATAGAACCCACATATTTTGATATACCTTGAGCTAAAGCAGGATTTATAGTGTACTTTGCTACGTATCTTCTAACTCTATAATTATCATTTTCTTCAGAGTCTTCTGGTAATTTGCCTCTTTGCCTCTTCATCTTACTTGCTGTTTGCCAAGTTCTTGTTACAACTTCAGCAATTCTTCCCATAGCCATTGAATCTGAACTCATAATACTGAAAACACCCATATCTTGAAGTATATCCTCTGCTGCAATAGTTTGATGTCTTATTCTAGAATCAGCAAAAGCTATATCCTCTGGAACCTTTGGATCTAAATGATGGCATACCATTAGCATATCCAAATGCTCTGCTATAGTGTTAACTGTATAAGGCTTAGTTGGATTAGTTGACGCTGGTATAACATTTAATTGTGATGCAACTTTTAAAAGATCAGGAGCGTGACCTCCTCCAGCACCTTCTGTATGATATGTATGAATAGTTCTTCCTGCAAAAGCTTCTATTGTATGTTCTACAAATCCCCCTTCATTTAATGTGTCTGTATGTACTGCAACCTGTACATCATATTTATCTGCAGTTTTTAATGAATAATCTATAGCAGATCTAGTTGCACCCCAATCTTCATGAACTTTCAATCAACAAGCACCTGCTTCTATTTGTTCAGCAGTTACTTTCTCATTAGCTCCACTTCCCTTTCCTATAATCCCCATATTAATAGGAAAACCTTCTGCAGCTTGTATCATACGATGAATATTCCAAGCTCCAGGAGTTGATGTTACTGCATTACTACCATCTACAGGGCCTGTTCCTCCACCAATTAGTGTAGTTATTCCTCCTTCAAGAGCAACTGTAGCTAAATCTGGACTTATATAATGAACATGAGTATCTATTCCTCCTGCGGTTATAATTCTTCCTTCACCTGCAAGTGCTTCAGTACTTGGTCCAACTATAAAATCGACCCCATCCATTGTATAAGGGTTTCCCCCTTTACCAATGGCTAAAATCTTTCCATTTTTTATACCAATATCAGCTTTATATATTCCAGTGTAATCAACAATTGTTGCACCAGTAATAATTAAATCTGCTACTAAAGGATTATCTCTACTTTCAATAGCATTTTGACCCATTCCATCTCTTAATACTTTTCCTCCACCAAACTTGGCTTCATCACCATAACCTGTATAATCTTTCTCAATTTCTATAACTAAGTCTGTATCACCAAGTCTTATTTTATCTCCTTCAGTTGGGCCAAATAATTCTACATAACGATGTTTATCTATCTCAAAACTCATTATTCTTTTACACCTCTTCCATCTAAAAATCCATCAACTAAATTTCTAAGTCCATATACTCTTCTTGTACCACCAATATCAATTAAATTAATAACCTTTTTATCACCAGGTTCAAATCTAACTGCTGTACCTGATGGAATATCAAGTCTTTTACCATAAGCTTTCTCTCTGTCAAACTTTAAAAATTCATTTACTTCATAAAAATGAAAATGTGATCCTATTTGTACTGGTCTATCTCCTGTATTTACAACTTCTAATTGGATTGCTTCTTTTCCAGCATTGTAGTTAATAGTACCGTCTTTTATAAATAATTGTCCTGGAGTCATTATCCTATCTCTCCCTTCTTATTGAATTGGATTATGAACTGTTACAAGCTTAGTTCCATCTGGAAATGTTGCTTCAACTTGTACTGTGTGAATCATTTCATCCACACCTTCCATAACATCACTTTTTGTCAAAATGGTAGAACCATATTCCATTAAGTCTTCTACTCTTCTACCTTCTCTAGCCCCTTCTAAAAGTTCATCAGTTATTAGTGCTACAGATTCAGGATAATTTAACTTCAAACCTTTTTCTTTTCTTTTTCTTGCAACATCAGCTGCAACAACAATCATGAGCTTATCTCTTTCTCTATCTGTTAAAAACAATTTATTTTCCTCCTTACTAATATTTTTAGATTATTTAACATATTTTAGTCTCTTCTTTTTTGAGAAATTTATACAAAAAAGCTGTCAGTTTAAACCGACAGCTTTCCCCATCTTTCTCCATTATTAACTTCCTGAACTTTCGTATAAACTCATTCCCTTAAGCCATATACAATATGCTATACCTATCCCAATAATTGCAATTGCTGCTGTTAATAATATTCCAGTAACAAAACTTCCCTTTCCTAAAAAATACGCTCCTGGATAGTAACCAGTAAAAGCAAACGGAACCACAAAAGTTAATAGTCCTCTAATAAACTTTGGATATATTCCCATAGGATATTTGGCAAAGTCACTTAATTGATATGACATGTACAAATATGATTGCGCAAATTTAATCCAAAAGGCAAGTGATGCTACAGCTAATTTTATTGCTGTATAAATTAGAGTTGCACTTAATATGGCAATAATAAAATATATTATTTTTAATATAGAAAAACTTATTTCTAACTTTAAAGAAGATATTATTAATAATGTTGTTCCTATAATTATTTCTCCAAATCCATCTGGCTGAAATCTTTCTGCAATAACCTGAAATAATGGATTTAATGGTCTTAGTAAATACCTATCAAATTGACCCTGAACAATTATTTGCCCACTTAATATCCATAAATTATCTGTAAATACATGATCTATACCTCTTGGTATTTGTGCAAATCCGTAAATAAATAATATTTCATAAAAACTCCACCCTTCAAGAGCTGGAATATTATTGAAAATTAGCTTAATAAAGATTACACCAGTTAACTGAATTAAAATAAACCCTATTAGCCCTAAAATAAAATCTGCTCTATATTCAAGAAGAGTTTTTATATATTGATTTAAAAATTTAAAGTATAATTTACAATATCTCTTCATTAATATCATCCCCCTAGTATGGTAAGTCTCTTAATCAAAATTTTCCACATTAATTTTGCAATTCCAGCTAAAACAAAAATCCATACAAATTGAATTAATAAAGCTTTTAACATTTCTAATCCATTTAATTTTCCTAAATATATCATTGTAGGAGTATATACTATTGAACTAAAAGGCAGAAAATTGAATAATGTTTGAAATACTTTAGGAAAAAATATAATTGGTATTAATGTACCAGACAAAAGTTGAAATACAGCCCCCATTATCTGTTTTATGCCCCACATATTTGTAAGCTTAAATGATAAAAGCCCAAAGCAATAATTATAATAAAAACTTATAAGAATAGACATAAATGCACTAACAAAATAGAAAACAAAATTACTAATACTTACCTTGCCAGAAAATCTTATGAACAAGATTGATACAATTATAAAAGCAGCAATAAAAATAACTACAAAATTATAAAGTATATTTCCAAAACTTTGAAACATCATTCTTTTTTCATAATTTATTGGCCGTATTAAATTTATAGCTATAGAGCCATCCCTAACTTCTGAAGTTATGTCATATACTATATCAGCAGAGGTAATTAGAGATGTTAAAAATGAAATTAATATATATACCATCATTTCATTTAGCGAAAATCCATTTATTTCACTATTAGATGAACTACCATATACAGCTTTCCATAAATAATAACTAACAAGAAGCATTATAGAATTTCCTAAAACAAATATAACTGCGTTTGCTCTATATGATAAATTCTTTTGAAATGTATTTAGTGCAAATGGAAGATACATTTTTAAGCTATTTTTCTTCATAATTACACCTCGTTCTTATATATCTTTTTAACAATGTCTTCAATGCTTGTCTCTTTAATTGAAAAGTCTAAAACATTAAATTTGTCCATAACTTTTCCTATTATCTCTGTGCTAGATACATTGTTTTTATTAAATTTAATTGTAGCTTTATTATCTACTAATGAAATTATTATATTATCTTGATCCAATGATTTAAGAAAACTTAAATCTTCTTCTAAAACTTCTTCCTTAAAATTAACCACTAAGTTAGTTATATATCCATATTTTGTTTTTATATCACTTAAGGTACCATCATAAATTAATTTTCCACTATCAATAATTATAATTCTATTGCATAACTCTTCTATATCATTTAAATCATGTGTTGTTAGAATTATTGTTGTTCCATAGGTTTCATTAATAGATTTTATTGCTTTTCTAACATTATCCTTTACCACAACATCTAATCCTATTGTTGGTTCATCAAGATATATCACTTTTGGATTATGAATAAAAGCTGCTGCAAGATCCGCTCTCATTCTTTGTCCAAGAGATAAAGTTCTTACTGGATTTAGCATAAATGTTTCAAGTTCTAATACATCATTTAAAAATTTCATTCTCTCTTTAAATTCATCCTCTGGTACATCATATATATCTTTTAATAGCGAAAACGTTTCCGATAAGGGCAAATCCCACCATAATTGAGTTTTTTGTCCAAACACCACCCCTATATCTTTTGCATTTTCTTTCCTTTTCTCATAGGGCACTCTATCATTAACTATTACTTTACCACTTGTTGGTGTAAGAATTCCAGTCATCATTTTGATTGTTGTTGATTTGCCTGCACCGTTAGCACCTATATATCCAACTACTTCTCCATCGCCTATTTTAAAACTTATATCATCAACAGCTTTCTTTATTGTATACTCTTTTGAAAAAAAAGATTTTATCGCCCCCTTTAACCCCGGATACTTTTTATTCATTTTAAATTCTTTTCTTAAATGTTTTGCTTCTATCAAGTTAATCCCCCCTATTTAACTATGTGTTATCAATTGTATTTTACATTATTATTATGTCTCTCTAAATTGTAGAATATTACAAATAACCAAAAAAACACCAAATTTCTTCAGTGTTTTTTACAATGTATCTCTACAATTAATACCATTATGTATCATATTCATTTTTAAGCCTTAAAAATTTTCATACAATTTGCTTAATTATTTTATTTGAAATAGACATTCTTGCAGTTTTTAGTGGATCTACCACTTGGCTTATTTCTAAATTACCATAAAGTCCACATAAAAATCCTGCATTATAAAATTCCATATTACCATTATCACATAAAAATTTCACAAGCTTTTCCATAGCTAGTGAAAGTGCTTCATCAGTTGTTTTTGCTGTGGCAATAGAAGCAAATCTTCCTTCACTATTAACAAATGGTATATCTAATTTTATATCCTTACGTACATTTACTGTAATATCTACTTCTCCAGCTACTTCAAGTCCTGTATAAAAAGATTCTCCATCACCTTGAACTGCATGTAAGTCTCCCATTGATAATAATCCACCTTCAACTTGGACAGGTAAATATAATACAGCACCCTTTTTTATCAATCTAGCGTCCATGTTGCCTCCATGATTTCCTGGATACATAGCTAAAGGTGTACTATCCTTTGGCGCCATTCCTATTACTCCTATCATAGGTTCGATAGGTAATTCTATATCCTTGTCTATTTTAACTTTTCCATTAGTAATTTCATATATCTTTGTTTTTGGTTCTTTCACTAGATTACCAATAACCCCTTCTCCAGGTACACATAATGCACAACCTTTACTTTCACATCTAATATCATCAATATGAATTTCTAGTACATCTCCTGGTTGTACTCCCTCAAAATAAACAGGACCTGTTATAGGATTCATTATTGAATAATCTAAATTATCCATTACATCACTTTCAGTCTTAATTTGCCCTGAAAAAGCATCTTTTGTTTCAAAAGTTAATTTTACTGGAAGGGCTACTTTTAAAACAGGTGTATTATCTTTATCAAATTTATATTGAATTTGTTCCTTAGTTATCTTCATTTTAATAAAATCCTTTCCCTTAAATTCTTTCAAGAGGAAATGTCATACAATGTGGTCCTCCACCTGCTTTTAATATTTCTGTTATATCTAATTCAATAACTTTCATACCATGTTTTCTTAACTCTTCATTTACTCTTACATTTTGTTTTAATGAAATTACTCTATGATCTCCTAAGGCTTGAAGATTGCATCCATGTTTAAAAATACTTTCTTCTGGAACTTCAATAATTTCTATCTTCATATCATCTAATTTTTTTATAAATTCCGCTGGAAGACCATCTTTATATGAAACAGCTAACTTATCATCAACTAAATTAAAACACATATCTAAATGAAGATATTCTTTCTTTAATTTAACTCCTATGACTTCATATCCATACTTAGAAATTTGCTTTCTTATTTCTTCTACTCCTTCTTCATTAGTTCTATCAGCCATTCCAATAGCTATTGTCTTTTCATTCAAAAACATGAAATCTCCACCTTCAAAAAGACCTTTCTCACACTTAGCTACAACTGGAATCTTTAAATCATTCATCTTCTTTTCATAATCCACATGCTCTTTGTATCTTAATGGAAGTTTAAAATTTCCTAAAATATATCCTTCCTTTATACATCCACCAAAATCCCTTGAAAAAACTGAATTAGGTCTTTCTTTGTCTGCATCTAGATATTCAACCTTCACGCCATTTTCTTCATAAGCCTTTACAAACATCTCATGTTCTTCTCTCATTTTATCTATATCTAAATCATAATCCCACTTTTTGGCTATTTCATTAATTTTAGCTGCCTTTAAAAATTCTGGTTTAGAAACTAACACTCTTTTCAAAACCCCTGTTCCATTCTTAACAAACATATTTATTCTCCTTTTAACTTATAAATAATAATTAATTGTTTTTAAAATCAACTTAGGTAAAACTTTAAAAGAATACGGCTTGTACACTCTTTCAGTCCACTTATGTGCATCCTTTCCATAACAACCATAATTAAGTGCTGGTATATTTAATGCCTTAACTTTCATTAATGGTAATTGATACAATAGATCATATACTGGAAAATTTTCAATAAGACTTTTAATAGACTCAACATCATCATCTATTTTTATATAACTGCTATCTGAAAGGCTAGGGAAAAACTGCATAACTTTATATTCTTCCCTTTCCTCTTCTGCAAATTCATTAATTATAGAACTTATTTCTTTATATAATTTATTTTCAGCTTTATTTTCTTTTTTTAATGTATTATGTGGACAATATGGTGCAGCAAAATATAAAACTATCACATTACCTTTTTCCTTTAATTCTTGTAAAAGATACCTTATTAAATAAATACCAATTTCACGTTTATCGACATTTTCATCCAATAATTTTTGACCAAGTTTATTTATTTCAACTAATACCTCAGAGCCTTTTTCATTAATAGCTTCTTTTAATAATTCTTCATAAGTAATGACCTTCACTTTATATTTTAATGAATGATAGTTATCTTTTACTAACTCACAATATTTCTTATACTGGATATTTATATCTTTTAATACTTCATTAAAAGCCTCTTCTGCTATACATCTTAATTTTTGTATTATAGATTCCATATTTTCTTTATGTACAAAATAATTGAAATAAACAAAAGCATCAAAGGCTGTTTGTACATTATATTCTTTTTTCAAATCCTTCATTTTTAAAACTGTTGGGGGTAATGTGTATTCTCCTTCATATCCATCACAAAAATCAGTATTCAAATTAATTTTATTAACAATTGTAGATGCAACTTTTGTAGCATCAAATCCCTCAAAACATTGACCAACATGAGTTTCTTTACCTTGTACATAAAAACATGGCAATAACTTACCCACTGCACCCATATATATATAACGTTTAGTATCCCCTTCATATAATGGACATATATAATCATTATTAATTGCTAGCAAGAATTTGAACCCCATTTTCTCTTTTAACATAGTTAATACATCTAAACCTTCAATTATTCCCGTATGCAGATTTTCCTCAACTGGATTAATAGACAATACAATGTTTCCACTTAACTTTTCTATCTTTTTCGATAATTCTTTTAGAAGCACAAGAAACACTGCAACACCACTTTTCATATCACAAGCTCCTCGCCCTACCATCCAATCATTACTTTCTAAATCATGTCTTACATCTGAAGGTAATTTCATATCAAGCATCTTTTTTAAAAGCACATCACAATCAAAAGCAGATTGTTGCAAGTTTCCAAAATCCTCTACTCCAACAGTATCCATATGTCCATGAAGCAAAATTGTTTTTCCAATATTATTATTTAATCCTTTTATATAAGCAAATACATTTCTGCGATTTAATTTGTCACCTTTTAATTCTTGAATTATTATTTGGTCACTATGCTCTTTAAAATATGGAATTTCCCTTAAATAATTTTCTATAAATTGGGCAATTTCTTTTTCACCTGCAGTACCATTAACACTACCTATTGAGACTAAATCTTTTGTTAACTTTTCTATTTCTTTTGACATATCTTCTAATTCTATATTCATACTTTGAACCTCCTACAGACTTACTTATAAAAAACATCTCTATTTACTATTCCGAAAACTTTGCTATATTGCTTTGTCATACAATAAATAATATTTTCACAAGAAATTCTCTGTAATTCCTTTATTGATGTTTGTGAATAAAAAGCTACATGAGGCGTAATATTAACATTTTCATATTTAAGCAAAGGATTATTTCCTAAGTCTGGATCTTCTTCTTTTAGAACATCTAATGCCGCTCCTTTTATCCATCTATTTTTAATGGCTAAATCTAAAGCTTCTTCATCAACTGCTTCACCTCTTGCAACATTTATAAAATATGGTCTGTTCTCCATTTTTCTGAATTCTTCTATAGAAAAATAACTCTTATTTTCATCCGTCTGATTCATGTGATTTGAAATTATATCTGCATGTTTTAAAGCTTCATCCTTTGAAACAAGCTTTACTCCTAGTTGCTCTGCTATAACTTTAGGTAAATAAGGATCTACCGCTATAATATTCATATCAAATGCTTTAGCTCTCTTGGCTACAGCTTGTCCAATTCTCCCTAATCCAAAAATAACTAATGTTTTTCCTGATATACGTTCTACTGTTGATGCACTTTCATAATTCCATTTACCATTATCAACTTCTCGCCAATAATGTTTTAGATTTCTTATAAGTGATAACATTATAGCCATAGTATGTTCAGCAACTTCTTCAGTACAATACTCCTTAACATTACATACAATTACATTTCTTTTTGATGCTTCATCTACATCAATATTCCCATAACCAGTAGCATTTACTGAAATACATTTTAATCTTTTAGCAGCCCTTAAAACTTTCTTAGTTATTGGGATAAATGCAGTTAAAAGTACATCATAATCTTTAATTTTATTTATTAAATCATCCTCATTCTTATATGGGTATATACATATCTCTACATCATCAATATTGTGCTTTTTTAATCCTTGAATTAATATTTCCTTTTCATATTCTAATGAACATTTTAATTCTTCTTCATTATCACTTATTAAAATTTTCATAACTTATATACTCCTAAATTTATGCTGCATATTCCATAATAATTTCTTTAGTAGCTTGTATTACAGCTTCCATTTCCTCTCTTGTTCCAATAGTTATTCTTAAATAATTATCAATTCGTGGACTATTATAATAACGAGCTAAAATTCCTCTTTCTCTTAATTCTTGATTATAAAATTTCGCAGATATGTTAGGATGAGTAACAAATATAAAATTAGTTTTAGAATCTAGAACCTTAAAACCTAAAACCTTCAATTCACTTTTTAGGTACTCCCTATTATCTACAATCTGTTTTATACACTTTTCATAATATTTATTATCTTTAATTGCAGCTGCTCCAATTGCTACCGCTATATCATTCAAATTAAAAGGATTAAAAGCAAACTTAATTCCATTTAAATCTTCTATTAACTTTTCATCAGCAATACAATAACCTATATGTACACCTGCAAGATTTTTTGATTTTGACATAGTGTGCACAACAATTAAATTGTCATATTTCTTTATTAGTGGAATACATGATTCATTGTTTACATCGTAATCTATATATGCTTCATCAATAACTACAAGTCTATCTCTATCTGACTTTACCATTCTCTCAATTTCTGAAAGTGGAAGTACAAAACCAGTAGGTGCATTGGGATTAGCTAAAATAATATGACGCTTACTTTCAATAAACGCATCTACATCTACAGAAAAATCACTTTTTAAGGGTATTTCCTTTCCATCAATGCCAAATGATTTTGAAAAAGTCTTATAAAATCCGTATGTTATATCTGGAAAAGCTATTTTTGATTTTCTATCAAAAAAAGCGAGAAAAATCATACCTAGAACTTCATCTGAACCATTTCCTGCAAATACTTGTTCCACTTTCAAATTGAATTTTTCTGCTATTGCCTGTCTTAATTCAATTGCATCTGGATCAGCATAAAATCCAAGCTTGTCCATCCTCTTGCTTTTTAAAATCTTTAATACTTCTGGTGATGGTTTAATTGAAGTTTCATTAGCATTAAGTTTTATGTATTTCCTATCTTTGGGTTGTTCTCCCGGAACATATGGTTCTAAATTACTATATCTTTCACATAAAAATTTACTCATAATATACTAACTCCATTTTATAAATTTTCTTTTTTAGTTCATGAACCAAAAAAAGGCGCTTATTGTGAATTTCACACAATAAGCGCCTTTGCTTTAATAAAATAAGTATACAACCTAAAATAATCCAAAACAATATTGTATTTATTTACTTTTAAACAAAATTATGTTATGTTTGTTTTGATATTTTACAATTTATATGTATAAAAGTATATATTTTTTATGGAGGAGAATTTTTATGATCTACATCAGTGAATTATTAGAATTAAAATTATTTGATGACTTTAAATTAATTGCAGGTAAAAATGGAATTAACAATCAATTTAATGCAACGTGGTGTTTCTGCAATTGCAATAAAAACTGTTTTCTTCAATGATATTCCTTCCTCCCTTAAAGACATGGCCGATAAATTTAATGTCCCTATATTTATTTTTTCAAATGCTTACATGGAAGATTTAATTATCTGTGCAAATGAACTTTTAAAATCTAAGCTTTTATACATAGTTCTTGAAGAAAAAATAACTAAATTGATAGAGAACAAACTTTCTAAAGAAAAAATTCTCGATACAACTCATAGCATTAACCCTGGATTTTATCCAAAAATTATTACTGCTTATTTTACTTCTAAAAATCATAATGAAAGTGACAAGCTAATTAAGCACTTTCAAAGATTATTATATAGTCGTTACAAATCTCAAAATAACATGCACTATTCTTATGTGAAATACCATGAAGGTATGATGTTAATCTACTCCTTTGATACACTAGAAAAAAATCTAATTGATACAGTCTATAAATTAATTAAATTAATTGACCAAAATATTATATCGGCATATCTGATACAATCTATACTCAAGATAAATTGAATCTTTCAATGAAAGAAGCAATATATAGTAATAGAATCTGTCAATTAAAAGACTGTTCTTACATTACATACTCTAATATTGGTATATATAAAATGATTGTTCCTATGCTTGATAACGAAATAGTAATAAAAAACTGTCATAATCAAATAAAAATTTTAAATGATTATGACAGTAAATTCACTTCAAATATATTAGATACATTAATTATCTTTGTTCATAATAGATGTGAAATTTCCTCAACTGCTAAAGAACTTTTTCAACATCCTAATACTATTAGATATCGTATAAAAAAAGCTTGCAACCTTCTATCAATAGATGAAGTTTATTGCTATAATTACATATTCATGTTAATAACACTTTATTTAATTGATAAAAATACAACTATTTAATTCTAAAAGTAAAAATGATATTACAAGGTGTATTTTATTAATTACTAAATAATCCTGCACCTTCTACAATATCTTGATCTAAAAACAGACTTGTAACTGCTGCTTTATAATCACTTAATTTTTGTGATTTCCTTATCTTTTTCAGATACTTTTTATTATCAGAAAATATGTAAATCATATATGACCATAATTCTTTCATTTTAAATAAAACATTGATACTATTTTCTCCAAATAGCTCGATATATCCATTTAATACTTCATCATGAAACTTTTTTAAAGTAATCTTATCAATAATAACACCAGTCTTTATTTCATTCATCAACCCAGGATTAGCTATAATTCCTCTACCTAGCATTACTTTTTCAATACCAGCAAATGACTTTTCTATATTTTTATAATCTGAAACAGTAAATATATCTCCATTATAACACAGCTCGTTCTTACTTAATTCTACTGCTTCCTTAAAAACTTTCATATTAGGACTATTCTTATAATAATCTTTCTGTGTTCTAGGATGTATAATAAGTTCTTCCATAGGATATTTATTATATATTTTTAATAATTCTTCAAATTCTTCAGGATTATCTTTACCTATTCTAGTTTTTATAGAAATTTTCATGTTCTCCATTCTAAATATTTCATCTAAAAACTTGTCCAGTTCATCTCTCTTGGCTAAAAAACCTGAACCTCTAAACTTGGAAACTACAGTTCCTGATGGGCATCCTAGATTTAAATTCACTTCATTATATCCAAACTCTTGTAATCTTTTAGTTGTTGCAATAAAATCTTCAGCACTATTAGTTAATATCTGAGGTACTATATTCATACCTTCATTGTTCTCTGGTAAAATATCTGTAAGTTCTCTTGTTTTAAGTTTCCTACTTTGATTAGGAATTATAAAAGGTGTAAAATACTTATCTATGTTTCCAAAATATTTTTCATATGAGTTTCTATATATATATCCTGTAATGCCCTCCATTGGGGCTAAATAATATTTCATCTATTTGCTCCTTAAAAGAAATTTCTAAAACTTATTATATCAACCTTTTAAAAAAAATAATAGCAGGATCATTTTGTCAATTCTCCTGCTACTATCTTTACTTATAATATATTATGACCAAAACTCATCAATAATACTTAATAATTCATCTCTACTAATTTCATTATTTAAATATTTCTTCAATGAACCACCAATGACTTTTGAATTATCACTTGGTAAATAACTATTCATTAATTCAGATACCTTATTATTATCTCTATAACTAATTATAGACTTAACTAAAGGATCTGTAGAATTTACTTCAATATTTTTAAATGCTGGTATAATTCCTGCATCCTCTACAAAAAACTTATTTCCAGCTGAATTATAAACAAGATAATTTAAAAATTTCTTAGCTGCTTCTTGCTGTTGTTGTGAGTTATTCTTACTATCTAAAACAATATATTTTGTTACACCTAATGTAATCTTATTATTAGAATCATCTGAACTATTATTACTCATTGGTACTGGAATGAACCCCAACTCATTATTTCCTGAACTATAACTTAGGATTTGTTGTGATGCCCAATTTCCCATATACCAGAATCCAACTTCACCACTGCCTAACACCTCTGCACATTTTTCATAAGAAGGTAGTAATGGATTTGATGAATACATATTATACTTTTTCATAATATCAAATGTATCTATAAGACTATTTAATTTTTCATTACTTTTTAATTCTTTATTTTTTAAATCTTTAAAATATTCATCACTATTTTTTCCTGATGCATTTTGATCAAATGAATAAAATGTTGATGCGAAATGATCTCCTAATGACCATTCTTCATTAGTAACAACTACTCCTTTTTTTCCAATTGCCTCAATTTTTTGAAAAGCCTCTTCTAATTGTGAAATAGTTTTTATATTTTCTGCATTTACTCCAGCTTTTTGTAATACATCTTTATTATAAATAAAACCTATACCTTCTGTAGTAAATGGAAATGCTATAAGCTTACCATCTTTATTTTTTGCAATACTCGATATATTTCCTGCAATATCATTAACCCATTCTTCAGCAGATAAATCAACACTATTATCTGCATATTGTCTTATGTCTGATGGATCTAATATTGCCATTGTCGGTGCATTATCTTGTAAATGTAACGAGCTTAATTTGTCTTGATAAGTTCCCGCTTGACTATACTTTACCACCTTAATATTAATATCGCTATTATCCTTTGAAAACTGCTCAATTAAATTATTTAACTGTTCTTCAAGTTCAGGTTTAGAATTTAAAATTGAAATATTTACAACATTATCATTAGAGTTACTTTTTGTACACCCAAAAAGTAAAGTTGAAGTTAAAATGCATACCATACATAAACTTAATATTCTTTTCATTTTTTCTCTCCCATTACTCAGTTTTAAACTTTTCTATATTTTGCATCAATTCATCAGCAATTCCCAAAATTACATCTGCAGCACCCTTTACCTTTTCAACTGCATTAATTTGATCTACAGAAGATGCTGTAACTTCTTCTGCAACTGCTGCACTCTCTTCTGAACTACTAGCTAATGTTTCTATAAGTTGTAAAAGTTCATCACTAAATTTCTTTATGTATTCAATAAGTACATTAAATGATGCTATATTTTCAGCAATTTGATTATCTGCATCAGTTACTTCTTTGAATATTTGTATTGTTTCTTCAACTGTAGATGATTGTAGTTTCATTCCATCATCAATAGAATCCATTAATTGAGTAGTTTTATTGGCTTTATTTCTTATTTCATTAAGTATTGTTTCAATTTGTTTTGTTGAATTTCTTGACTCTTCAGCAAGACTTGCAACCTCTTCTGCTACAACTGCAAATCCTTTACCACTTTCCCCTGCTCTTGCTGCTTCTATAGATGCATTTAAAGCAAGAAGGCTTGTCTGTTCAGCAATTTCACTTATAGAAGCAATTATCGAGTCGACATTAGCTACTGAATTTGATAAATCATTTACTTCATCAACAGTCTCTACTACTAATTTCATTTGAACTTCTGTATTATCCTTTAATGCTTTAGTTCCTTCATTACCATGTTTTAAAGCTTTTTTAGAAATTTCAAGTGCATTATTAGTTTCCTTTAACTCTAATGTTAATTCCTTCATTTTATCATCTAGACTTCTAACTTCATTTAATACATCATCAGCTCTAGTCGCTTGTTGTACTGATCCATCTGCAATTTCTTCCATCGCTCTTGCAATATCTTTACTTGTAACTTCTGCTGTTGATGACATATCATTCAATGTTACAGATGCATTCATTAATTCATCTGTATTATCTTGAATAGATAATACTAGTCCTTTTAGTGACTTTATCATTTCATTAAAATAATTTCCTATGCTAACAATTTCAGTAGCTCCATCCAATTCACATTCATTAACTAGGTTTCCATCTGATACTTCCTTAGTTAACTCAGCTAATTTTGATATAGGTTTAACCAATCCATTTGATACATATATAGCCAACATAACTATTGCAAATACAATAATCACAATTAATATCATAGCAATTATTACTATTCTACTAAATACAGCATATACTTCACTTCTAGGTATCGTTGTCATTGTTCCCCAATTTAGTGATGGTATAAAATTATATACTGCAACTTCTTTTTGCCCATCATATTTAAATTCAATACTATTAAAGTTACCTTCTAAAGCTTTCTTTGCTCCATCTGCCATTTTATCTGATCTTGAAATAATATTTTCTTTCATTATTTTTTCGGAATTTTCATGGTAAGTTATATCACCATTTTTATTAAATGTGATGAATTTACCTTCCTCTGAATAAAGCATCTTTCCGATATTCTCTTTAATACGTTCTACCTTTAAAATATTAATTATAAAACCAACTATTTCATTTTCTTTTTTAACTGGTGATGAAAATACTATCAATGGTATGTTTTGTTGAGTACTAAAATATACATCACTAATATATGAATGCCCTTTTATTACATTTGAAAAATATGGTTCACTACTTACATTCTCTCCTATGGAACCTTTTGCATCACTAATGATATTACCTTCTATGTCTGTATACATAAGGTTTAATACACTAGAATCTTCTGCTTGTTTATTTTTTAATTCTACTTGTATTTCTCCAATATCTCCACTTTTCACCACTTGAGAGTTTGCAATCTCTTCAACTATAAGGCAATTATCATCTGCCCACTTATCGATATTTTTTGTAGCCATACTTGAAATTTGTTTTAAAGAACTAACCTGACTGTTGTACATATAAAATCTGATTACTATTGAAGTTATAATCGCAAATATAATTAGAGGAACTATACCTACAATTAAAAAATCAAATAATAATTTTGCTTTTAATCCCTTTTTATTTAAATTATTATTCACTTTCATTCTCATTACACCCTCCTTGCAAAATATTATATATTTTTATTTTCTTTATGTAAACCTACAAATTGTTAATTGTACTATTTTTTCGACAATAATAGTAATAAAAAAGCACTTATTTTGTCGTATTTTGTTTGCTAAATGTAAAAAAATATAACTCAAAATATAAAATCAATAATTTTGAGCTATATATATATTAATTTACTAAATTATAATAACATTCTCTACTACACTTACCTTTAAATAATTTTTCCTTTACATTTTTCTTATATTCCCTATTACTTTTTTGATTGTTTATCATTTCTATTGCTTTTTTTAGATTTAAAACATCTTTTTCTATATTATCAATGAAATTACCCCTACCTACTACTTTTAAATGAGTAACTCCAGCATTTTTAAGTTCTTTTAATGAGCAAATTCCACAGCCTGTACTACCAAGTTTGTATGATTCATTTTCATCATAGCACTCATCGCAATCACTAAGTTTAGCAAAGTTCTTATTTATATTAAAATCTCCAGAACAACTTGATTCAATAGCCCCCATTTCATATGGGACTTTGCAAAGATGAACTAATTCATCACAGTGAAATGAACTGCAAAAAGCTCCAGTAAAATGGCATCTTTCATTCAAAGCAAAGGCTTCATATTCTAAATTTTCACTTCCATAATTAATGCATGATTTCATATCTTCTATTGTATTTTTTCTATGAAAAATATAACGTGATATATCAAATTCATTAAATACATCAATAGATAATCTATTAATCTCAGCACACTCTCCGCTTAATTGTATTTTACACTTAAGTTTTTTCTTTCTTAGATATACTATAAGAGCTAAATCCGCTATGATAAATTCATTAAACCCAATATCAATTAAACTTTTCATTATTTTTTCTATTAGTTCATATTGTTCTTCCACATAATAAATATAATTAAATGTAATAGTTACTGGTACTTTATATACATCAACCATTTTTTTTAATATCTTCATTTCACTTAACGAACCTATTTGAACATTGTAATATAGCACTTCCCTCCTATTTAATGGAAATAAGCTACCATATTTTTCGTTCCATTCATAAGGTACATAGCCACAAAAAACTTCATCAGCTCCTGCTTCTACTAATCTAATATAATCATCAATTGAACTTAATCCTGCTACTATTTTCATAAAACCATCCTCTTAATTTATAGGAAATTTAATACAATTCTATCAATTCCATTTTTTAAATAATACTGTAATTCTCCTGTATCATTAAGCAATGTATCATCTAATGCAAATAATGAATTATACTTTCCAATCATCTTTAAATGTTTAGGATACAAAAAAACATACTCATTACAATACTCAGGACAATTTACAACTAACTTTTGTTTACCTCTATCATTATTTTTACACATAGCATATAAAGTACAATATTGAGAAGTATTAGTCACATAAAATGGTATATGTAAACTATGTCTTCCTTTAGGAATGTTCATTCTATATCCACAATTCTCAAATTCAAATCTATTTATATTATTCTCATGTAAATAATCCAAAAACACCTTGCTATTAAGACTATTTTCCATTATGAGTTTTTTATTTTCCTTAATTCCATTTTTATATTTATACCTAGGGTCTTTTTTTCTCTTATTTAATAATACACCTAATACAGTTTTAAAAAATTGCTCTTTACCCTTCACAAGCTTTAACATACCCCAATCATTTATAACTACTTCTATGGATTTATTATTCTCTTTACAAAACCTATAAACTTTATCCAATATCTCTGCAGTTTTATCTATGTAATTATCCCTCATATATGTAAAACATAATGATACATCAATCTTCTCAGCTAACGATTTTTCTAACATTTTCATTAGTTGTTCTTCACTTGGAAAAAGATTATGACATACTTCATTACCAATGTAAATTCTCCCAACCTTTTTATTGTTGAATATCTTGTTTGTAAAATAATTTTCCTTATAATAACTCTTCTTAAAGCTTTCAATATCTGTTTCTAAATATTTTTTATATAACTTATTATTATCTAAAGAAATTGCTAATTCAAATGAATGATTTAAATTAACATTTAATTCTTGATTGTTTATTTTACTCATTAATTCTTTTTTCTGATCTGAGAAACAATTATAAAATTCATATTCTCTTTCAGCTGGATAACCAACCATTTCTTTAGAAAATTGATTTTCATCACTATATTGTTTCAACATAACATATTTTGAATAATCATCAAAAATATAATTAACATTATTTTTATATTCATTATCATTAATCTCAATATTATATGTAAAGAAAAATTTTTCTTTCTTTTCTTCTATTATTGTATAATTCTTAATCACTACTTCTTTATAAGTATTTTCTTTAAATTTATAAAATGCTAATTTTATAATTGGCTTATTGTTTAATACTTCACTTAATCTTATAACTAAATTTAAAAAAGATATTTTTAATATTTTAACTTCCTGATTGTCTAGTAAACATGTTACAAGTGATGATGGTAATAAATTTTCATTATCCATTATTCCTACCTCCATGCTTTCTAATTATATCAATAATTTTAGTAAATTAAATATAAAAAAGCCATGGAAAACTAAAATATACCCTTAGTCAAGGACATTTTAAACCTCCCATGGCTTTTTATTAATTATATAATTGAATTAGCTTCTTTAATGCTTATGTTTCTTAATTCATAATATGTCATTGCAAAAGCAACTGCTGCCGCAATAAAATCTGCTACTGGACCAGCAAACATTATTCCATCTATCCCCATAAATATTGGTAATATAATTATTAATGGTAATAAAAATAATATTTGTCTTGTTAATGAAAGGAATATACCCTTTTTAGGTTTTCCTATTGCAGTAAAGAAGTTAGATGATATTGGTTGTAAACAGTTAACAAATGTAAAGAATAAGAAAATTCTAAAATACTGAGTAGCAAATTCATAATACATCTCTGACCCTGATCCAAATAAAGCTATAATTTCTCTAGGTAATAATTGAAACACTGTAAAAGCTATTACTGAAATAATCACCCCATAACGTATTGATAAATAATAAATTTTTTTAACTCTATCGTATTTTCCTGCTCCATAATTAAAACTAGCAATTGGTTGCTGTCCTTGGGACAATCCTATTACTACAGACATATATATCATATTAACCTTTGTAATAATTCCTGCACATGCTAAAGGTACTGATTCACCATAAACAGATAATGCTCCATAATAAGTTAATGATTGATTCATAACTATTTGAACAACCATCATTGCAAGTTGATTAAAACATGGTGCTGCTCCAAGTGATACAATTTTTTCACTGTATTTCCATCTTGGAAGTAAATGTTTCTTTTCTATTTTGCCATTTTTAAAATTTAGTATATACCTAATAACTAAAAATGCCGAAAATATTTGACCTATTATAGTAGCAAGTGCTGCACCTGCCATTCCCATATCAAAGCTAAATATAAAGATAGGATCTAAAATTGTATTTATTGCAGCTCCTGATAGATTACATAACATTGTATATTTAGGACTTCCATCAGCCCTTATTAAATGACTTCCTCCAGCTGAAAAAATTAAAAACGGAAATCCTATAGCTGTTATTCTTGTATAAATTTTAGCATATTCAAGCACATTTGCTGGTGATCCAAAAAATTTAAGCATAGGAGTTAAAAATATTTCTACGATAATACACAATATAATGCCACCAGTAAATAATAACGTTATGGCATTTCCTATATAATAAAGAGCTTTATCCTTATTACCAGCTCCTAATGTTATGTTAAAAGCTGATGCACCACCAATTCCTAATAATAATGCTATAGCAATACATGATGTGCTAAGCGGAAATGTTATATTAGTGGCTGCATTACCAAGTTCTCCAACACTTCTGCCAATGAAAAATTGATCTACAATGTTATATAATGCACTTACTAACATTGCTATAATACTTGGTATAGCAAACTTTCTTAATAATTTATTTACTGGCAAGTTACCCAACGGATTATCATTATTATTTTTATCCATATACTTCTCCTTTTCTTATGTTTAATATTTGTATTTTATCTGAAACAAATCACTTACATATTTTCAATACACTCAAATACCTCTTTACTTTTTTCTATATTCTCTTTATTGCCAACCACACAACATGTATTTTGTTCCATTACTTTTTTAATCATTCCTGCAAAGGATTTTATATCATTAAGACTAGTATCTAAAATCTCATCTTTTACCTTTTGGTTATCTTCGTAAGTTATACCACAGATATAATCCATTACAGCTTTCTCACCTTTCATCATTGGTGTTAAGTGTCTAAAAGTTCTACCTATAGTTCCAACTATAAAATTATCCATATCTCTATCAGATAATTCAAGTGTTTCTAAGAACTTATAAGCATCACTATATACTTCTAAAGTCTTCTTAATATTGGGATCTCTATATGAATATACTCCAATATTTCCACTTCTACTTAAAAATGAATAACATCCATAAGCTCCTCCTTGAAGACGTACCATAGGATAGAAATATTCACTATCTAAAATGTTGTTCATAACAAGCATTTTCCCAGAATACTCATATCCCAACTTTGAAATATTATAACCTTTTACTACATACTGTACATTACTTCCAGTAATAAGACCCACTGATTATGACTTTTTTGTATTATTAATTAATTCTGATGATATATATGTATTCTTTAAACCGTTAAGCAATAAATTAATATTATCAATTACATTATTATTATCTTCTTTATCTCCAATTAAAGAAATTATTAAATTATTCACATTGAATATTCGATGATAAATTTCCTCTAACTTTTTAGAAATTTTATATTTATCATTTAAGTAATTTTTATCTAAATAACAAATAAACTTATAATATGATGAACCTTCTAATTCCTCTCTATATGCTCCACTTAAACTAAACATAGAATACACTCTATCAATTGCAAATACATTTCCATTATCTAATATACTTAATTGAAGATTTGCTTTAATTTCTTTAATTACTTCATGAATTCTATCTACATTATTAAATTTTGTATTCCTTATGATTTCATTTAATAACATCACTGTTTCCTTAATGTTACTTACAACTGTTTTGGATGTTACTTTTAATTTTGGAATGCAACTTTCATAACTATTGGATTTTGAATATACATCAACATAAAATTCTATTCCACCAGTAACCTTGCTTACCTCAGTAATCAAATCTGAATATTTCCTACTCTTTGTATCTAGTTTTCCAAGTAAATCTGTAAGTAAAGATAAATATCTAATGTCTTCCTTAATAATATTACTTGCATCAAATAACAAGTTAATGTATTCAATTTTACCTGTAAATATTTCATGTTGTAGTATTGTAATATCTTTTTGTTTCAAAACCTTTTGTGGAATTTTTTCTACATTTCTTTCAATTTCACTGACATCAAGTTTAGGAATTGTTTTTTTATCTTCTTCACTGTCTTTCTTTAATTGTTCTTCTTTAAGCTTTTTATTTTCCTCTATAATTTTATTTATTTCCTCTTTAGATAAACTTAATTTATAATTTTCTAACTTTTGCTTAAGCTCCTTTGCTTTTTTAGCTGCTAGACCTTTCTTAGGACTTAAAACAACAAATGAACAATGCTTATTATCTATCATATTTTTCTTTATGAATCTTTCAAAGTATCCATCATTAATATGCTCTTTTAATTGCTTTAGATTTTCATCGAATTTTAATAATGCTGTTGGTTCTCCATCATAAATCCAACTCTGTAAAACCAGTTCATTATATTCTAACCCTTTATATGGAGTTATTTCTCTTAGTTGAAATTCTAATGTGTTAATAGCTGCTTTCAATAACTCTTTATCAATACCATCATTAACAAGCTTTTGTAATGTATCAAATATCACATTTTTAAATTTATCTTCTTGACCTTTAGCTACATTTTTCACTACTATAGGCATCAATAATTCTTTAGTTGGATCCATGTTCATGTCATCACCAGTTACTAGTGATTCTCCTATCTTATTGTCCAAAAGTGCTCGTTTTATAGGAGATGCTGAAGATTCAATAAATATATAATACAAAACCTTATGTGTTAAATATGCTAATGCATCATCTGTTCTTTCATAAGCAAAACTTAACGCTAAAAATTCTTTGTTCTCTTCATCTTCATCTTCGTTAATAGAATATACCTCTCTAATATTAGTCATTTTATTAAATGGCTTTGTAAACTCTATTGAAGAAGGAACTTCAATTCTATCAAATTCTCTTAAATATTCTTCATCAATAAACTTTAAATATTCATCAATATTTCCATTACCATATAAATAAATATAGCAATTAGTTGGATGATAAAATTTACTATGGAACTTTTCAAATTCTTCTTGTGTTAACTCTGGAATTACTTCTGGATCTCCCCCCGAAACATTTTCATATGTTGTATTGGGGAAAAGACTACTATAAATATTATTAATAATTGTTTCTTCCGGAGATGATAATGCGCCTTGCATTTCACTATAAACTACACCTTTTATTGTAAGTCTATCATCTTCATCGAATTCATATCTCCAACCTTCTTGTTTTAAGATATTATGATTTTCATATATTCTGGGATGTAAAACTGCATCAAGATACACATTAATCAAATTCATAAAATCCTTTTTATTTTTACTGCCAACAGGATATATAGTTTTATCTGTATATGTCATTGCATTCATAAAAGTATGAAGTGAACTTTTTGCCATGTCACTAAAAGGATCTTTTGTCTTAAACTTTTTTGAACCACATAAAACTGAGTGCTCTAAAATATGTGCAACACCAGTACTATCTGTAGGTGTTGTTCTAAATCCTATAGAAAATAACTTATTATCATCATTATTCTCTAAATTAATTAATCTTGCTCCACTCTTAATATGCTCAAAAATCATTACTGTAGATTCTATTTCACTTATTTTTTCTATATCCAAAAGTTTAAATCCATAATATTCTTTACCTTTTTCATATTCCATTTATATATTCCCCTCTTTCTATAATTGCTCATAATTATATTATACCTTAGTGAAAATCTATTGTAACCTAATTCCAAAAAAGAGTGACTAAAGATTATTAGGTATAATCTTTAAAATTCTTTTTAAAAATAAAAAAATGTATATCAAGGTATAAGTCTTGATATACATTCTTTTTTATTTAAACAGGTAATAATAAATTTGTTTTCTTAAGTATTGGTCTTAGTACATTGTAAATTACAACTACTAATACTACTGAAACTATTGCATTTACACTTGTAGTGACAAAACTTAATTTTGCTAAAATCTTTGCAGCATCTTGTGGTTGACCAAGGATATATTGCTTATAGAAATATCCTACAATTGGATCTGCTACAATGTTAAATAAAAGACCACCAATTGATGAAA
>JAQXTC010000251.1 GCA_029219285.1 Clostridiaceae bacterium | reverse complement strand
TTTTAAAATAAATAAATCCTGAGCATTTTATAATCTACTCAGGATTTATTAGCATACCAAAGAAAATAATCAAATTTTCTTCGTCTAAACTTAATATATATCTTGTTATTATCTAAAAAATTTCCTATACATTCATTAAATGAAGCATAATCATAATTTATTCTCCACTTATCTACCTTACTTTTATTTATACCTTCAATATAATCTGGTAATGTAACTCTGACAACACTATCAAAGATAGAATAATCATCTCTTTCATATGCATATACATTATGATATGTACAATATTGGGATGCAAAAGAAAATAAATTAACTGCACCAGTATTTCTAACAATAATATTTACAAGTTCAGAATCACCCTCTTCTAATCGTCTATCAAAATCAGGTATACTTAATATAACTTTTGCTAAATCATATAGTGATAAATTTCTTTTGTGCCATAATCATTACTAGCCATCACTTTAGAATATTGCTGTTCGATATTTTCTACTGTCATTGGGATTTGATCACGTTTATTCATACATATCATCCTTTTCCTCCTTATATTTACGTTGTTGTATTTTTTACTTATGATTTCTTCTAACACAATTTAAAATTATTCCACTGAAACATGCATAATTTAAATTGTGTATGGCTCTTTTTTTAACTTATCATTGCTTAATAGATAATTGTTATCTTTCTGTAGTCTTTAACCTCTAATTACTGATATTTCATCTTTTGAAATTTCCTTTGCATCAATACCAACACTATTAGAAAAAGTAGGTATAAATCTTGCTAAATAACTTTTCAGCTCATCATCACATACATAAAGATATGTACCTCTTATTCCTCTAGTTAAAATAGTCTTATATATATTTAAAATATATTGCTTCAATTCCTCTTCATCATTAACAGCTCTCTTACCATTCCTATCATGATAATTACTTTTAATTATCTGTATTCTATTATTCCTATACACAATTTCATTACCAAGAATTATTCCTGCATAATTGATATCATATCCTTGAGTTGTATGAATACACCCTACTTCCTCTAAAGAATTAGGTGAATTAATCCAATCCTTCTGTGTAGAGTTCCATCTAAATTTATTATCATCAATAACTATGTCATACTCATTTCAATTCTTTTTACTTTTCCATTCCCATGAATAACCTGCAATCATACGACTTAATCCATACTTCTTATCCTTTGCTTTTATTCTTCTATACATTTCTCCAACATCATTAAAAATATAAAGCTCGTATTCTCCAAATTGCTTTTTTTCTTTCTGCTCTTCTTTAAGAATATTTTCAATATAATTTATATAATCTTCCCCTGCTGTTACTCTCATTTGAGACGTTATTCTATGTATCTCAAAATTAATTTTTGCAAATTTCTCTGGTCTTACGTCAGAAGGTTTTATAGATTGCTGCTTGTCATAACATAAAATCATATGTCTACATGACATTCTTATCCAATCAAGTTGATCCCCATCATTATTAAGTCCAAGCTTATTATTATTCTCATCAAAAGATTTAAAATTTGTTTGGTTTAATCTTCTACTTAACCTATGTGACTCATCAACAATCAACACATCATAATTCTGTCCTATAACTTCAGATGGTCCTATAACCATACTCGATTTCAAATTTCTTATACTTTTTAAAACTTTTTTTAATGTTCCCCTTAATGATGTCATTGGTACAACCAACGCAATTTTTAGATTTTTACTAGCATTCAATTCTTTTAAATACTTTAACAAATAAATTGCTACAATAGTTTTACCTGTACCTGGTTCTCCCTGAATTAAATGATTACTTCGTTCATTATTAATAACACTTTGAGCAATAGACTTAACAACTTCATATTGTTCATCAGTCAAAGATTTATACGGAGAATATTTAAATAAATCACTATTTCTAATCTCGAATAATCCTCTTTTTACAATGTTTTTCTCTTTTAATTCCTTCCAAATATAATTAAACTTATCTTCATACTGAATTCTATTGTAATAATCACGTTTCCTCAATCCACCATTCCCATTTTGAAGCATATATTTTCCATCAGCTGCAATATACTCAATTAACATTGCTTCAAATTCTAAAGTAACTGATTTATTAAAATCCTTATCTGTAATAATATCAATTGTATCTAATTTTATTCTTTCTTTATTCTTTAAATGCTGTAAACTCCTATAATAAACCCTTGTAGATTCACCAACGTAAGCTTCCCTATCATTTCGTATAATATACACTACAGGCCAATTTAATCCATATCTATAGCTTTTAATAACATCTAATAATTCTTCCTTGTAATGAAACGTTTTTACTAATCCCATTTCAACCTCTCACCCTAATACATTTATACTTAAATCCTTATGTCTTTTTATTAATTTATTAAACAATCACAAATATTTATTACATAACATCAGGAAATTACATTTTTATACATTTATATGTTTATTATAATACTTTTCATGTTCCTCCTACAAGCTTGATTACAAATCGTCAAAAATAATTAATAGCTTTGTTTATGAATTGAAGATTATATTTTTATCGGTCTTTTAATCTTAATAACACATACCTATTTGAATAAAAAAAGTACGTCTGCAATCTAAGTCTCCTCTGATTGCAGACGCACTATTATCTTGTTATTTATACACTTCAACAACATTAAACCCTTTGTCTTTTATTTCATCATCTTTTATGTGTTTATCAAGATGCATACAGTAAATTTTATTTCTATATTTAGGCTGTACTATGTTACAAAGTTTTCTTAATTTTTATACATTTCAGCGGTCCTATTGAAACTAAAAAAGACGATGCCAAACGCACCGTCATAACTTATAAACATCTTTTTATTTAAATTTCCATGTTCTAATTTCTTCTAGAGGATTAGTTATAGATAATCCTACCCTTACAACCTTACCTGAAAAAATATTAAAATTCTTACTAAGTTCATCAAAGCCCAAGATTAACTGCTCCCTAGAAAGTTGTTTGGCTATAGTTGTATGAGGAAGCCAATGAAAAGGCAAATACATTTTACTCATACTTATCCCATCTATTAATGAAACACCTTTATAAATTTCCTCTGCTAAACTATGCATATATTCATTTAAAATAGGTGCTAAATACAATACAGATGACTTAAATGCACCAACAGATGCCCAGGTTATATCTCCCTTATGTTTATTTTCAAATAAACAATCCAAAATCTTAACAATTTCCTCTTCCTTACTACCTTGAAAAGCTGAAATTGTTATATGGGGTGGCACCTTATTAGCTATCATAAAATCATTGCCACTTTTCGCTGCTGTTTTATGGATTAACTTTTGTATTTTTACTGTTGATTCATCATCAAAATATAATGATACTAAATACATTGACTGCCTCTTTTCTTTATCTTTAATAGTTTGTTTATATCATATTACTATTTTGTAGGTGCTGGCAATTCATTTATACATATTTTAAATAAACTATATGGTTTTTCTCTCATATCTTTGCCATAATGATACCTTGCCTGTCTATGAAGTTGATTGGCAATTACATATAAATATCCATCACACCCTATGGTAAAGGTATCGGGCCATAACAAACATTGACTATGCAGTATAGTAGCCATTTCTCCATCCTTAGTTATTTTTCTTATGCTGTTATTTTCATAATCACCTGCATATAATGTACCTTTGGCATCGGTAATTAAACCATCAGAAGCACCCTTCTCTCCTAAATACTCAACATATGAGCAAAGATTGCAATCCTTAATAGACTCATCTCTTAAATACTTGGTTTTAATGGCAAATAAATCACGACTAGCAAGTGGACAGTAATATAATTTCTTACCATCTTCTGATATGGCAATGCCATCTGCCCCTATGGTAATCTCTGAAGTATTCCCCTTAGCATCTCTATTAAGTAAGATTTCACCTTCAACCTTTGGTAAAAATTTAGGATCTGCTGAAGTTGAGGCATCACCATTTAATCGCCTAACTGCCCTGCCACTACATAAATCTACCCTATTGGTTTTTAAATCTGGATACGGAACTAACTTATTATTTTTTATTTCCCCAACAGTAAATTTAACCTCATCACCCCATTTAGGGAAATTTACAAATATACGTCTTTTTTCTGAAATTGTAACACCTGTAGGCATTGCACCATAAAAAGAAAACACTGGTTCTAATGAGCCAAAGAATTTTTCACAAGGTAATTTTCTTCTCTTCATATTTCTCCACTTTTCTTAACTTGTTTACTCATACTTATATTATTTTTTATTATATACATCTGTTACCCTTTTGCTTTAGATAATGCATGTTGGAATTTTAATAACATTTTATGCAAAAGTATTCATTACAGATTCTTCTTTTCTGTAACATACTTTTTGATATCTTTTTCATATGTCTGCTTTTCCACAAGCATTCCTGCATCTATGGAGAAATCATTAAACAGTACTGTCACGCCACAGGCTCCATTGAGATAAAATGTGCTACCAATAAAATTGTATATTTCCTTGCCATCTTCGCCATTTTCTATCTTAACGATATCGTATTTTTCAGGACTAAACTGCTGCTTCCACATCTCTAAGTAGGCCTTGGTAATAAGAATAATATCAGGTGGTGTAGTTACA
>JAQXTC010000250.1 GCA_029219285.1 Clostridiaceae bacterium | reverse complement strand
ATTATAAGTCTTATATATTTTTTAATATTTCTTTTCTATAGTCTTTTTATCAATAACCTTAGTCATTATTATGAAAATAAATACCGAAACAGTAATAAATGCACTTATTACTTTTGTACTAAAAATCTCATTGTAAATTATAAATGCTATTAAACTGTATGCTAATCCTACTACTATAAATAATATTCTTATATACTTAATATAGTTATGTTTATTAATATAATTTATTTCAACATTACATCCTACGGATTATTTTTCCAAAGAAACTCTTAACCAAATCTGCTATAATTCAAGGGATATATACTTTAGGAGGATATTATGACAAGACAAAAGAAAAATAATAAAAAAATTATTTCATTGATATTTTCAATAATAATTCTTATAGGTATAGCAATTTCTGCACCAGATGAAGCAATTAATCTATTAAAAGATATTCAAGTAAAATATCTTAGCAGCGATACCTCTTCATCTTCAAAAAATGAAACTGAGGCAAATGCTTCAAACATTAAAATTCACTTTATCGACACAGGTAACAGTGATGCTATCCTTATTGAAAGTGAGAAAACAGTTCTTATTGATGGAGCAGAAAATGATGACGAAAAAATACTTCCAGAGTACATTAAATCTTTAGGAATTGATACTTTAGATTATGTTATAGCAACTCATGTTCATGCAGATCATATTGGCGCTCTTGATTCTGTTATTGATTCATTTAAAATTGGGCAGCTTTTTGCCTCAAATGGTAAGTCTACAACTAAAACTTACACTGATTATATAGAAGCTGCTGCAAGAAAAGGCATTTATCCTAGTGTTCCTTTAGAAGGTACAAGCTATGCTATAGGTCATGGTGCTTATATTCAATTCTTTAACACTAAAGGTGGCGAAGATACTAATAATGAATCACTAGTAACTTTACTTGTTAACGGTTCTGATAAAGCATTATTTACTGGAGATATTGAAAAAGTTGCTGAAAATAGGATTTTAAAAGATATTCCTCAAGTGGATCTTTTAAAAGTTGCTCACCATGGAAGTAGTACTTCATCTTCAGATGCTTTTTTAGATAAGGTTAATCCAAAATATGCAGTAATAACTTGTGGTGCTGGTAATAGTTATGGACATCCTCATAAGGAAACTTTAAATTCTTTAAATTCAAGAAATATTGAAATATATAGAACTGATAAAGATGGTACTGTAACTTTTATATCTACTGGAAAAGGATTTTTAAAATAAGGTACTTACATAATTTATGTCTCTTGTCTTCTTGACAGAGGGCATAAACTAAATATAAAGAAAATAGCATGGAATACAAATCCAATGCTATTTCTTTCCTTCTCTTATACTATAAAGTTGCTTTAAATTTCACTAATTATCCTATTCATATCCTCTGTTATATTATTAATGTTTGTATATCTCTTAGTTATTTCTTCTATATCCTCAGTTAATTCACCTAAATTACTAAGTATACCCTCCATATTATTTGCAGTATCTTCAACATTTACACTTACATTATTAATGTTATCCAATGTATTATTTAAATGTCCTTCTAATTCATTTGTTTTATCGTCTACTATTGTTGACTTAGATAAAATTCCATTTGAATTCTTTTCTATTGTATTAAATAACTGGCTTACTTCTTTTGAAAAAGTATCACATACAGTAATTGCTTCTCTTTGATTAGTAACTTCTGATTTAACTTCTTTTATAGATACTGATAATTCTTCTAATAAGTTATCTATTTGAACAGTAAAATTCTTAGAATCATCTGCAAGTTTTCTTACTTCTTCAGCAACAATTGCAAATCCTTTTCCTGCATCACCTGCTCTTGCTGCTTCTATTGATGCATTTAATGATAAGAGATTTGTTTGTTCTGTAATATCATTTAAAGTTGTTAATATCTCTCCTATTTTACCTTGTTTCTCAGTTAATACTTCCATTAAATCAACTACAGTTTCAACATTATTATTGATATTTGATACTTTTTCTTTTAAGGTATTAACTTTATCTACACCAGTTCTTACTATTTCATTATTTTTATTTGATAATTGAGTTACTTCATTACTAGATTTTCTAACTTCAACTATTCCTTCAACTCCATCATTAATATTAGATTTAATATTATTAATAACTTCTACTTCTCTTTGAGTCTTTTCATTAATTCCTTTACCTGATTGTAAAATTGCTTCTGATGATTTACTAGCAGATTCAATACTTACTCTTATATTATTATTATTTTCATCTAGTTTAAGTGAATTATCTTTTGTTTTTTCTAGTAATGTTTCATTCTTTTTCTTTGATAATTCACTTTCATTAATACTAGTTTCTAAATTACTATATACTTTTTCACTTAATATACTTAAGATACAAAATAGTATTACTCCAAGTATAATATATAAAATTAAAAAAGTAAGATTTTGTGATGTTTCTACATTAGAAAACATTGTATCATTATATTTTACAAAGAAATAAATTATGTAAAATAGGTTGGTAACCCCACAAAAAATTATTGCCCTAACATCTTCATATAATACAGATATAAACATTACAAAAAATATTATGCAATAATTGGCCAAAGTATGTTCAGTTGTAATCATTACATATACAAATGCAGCCATTGCAACACATAATAAGTACATAATTACCTTTGAATTCTTTTTCTTAAAATGCAAGAAAGCAGGTAGTGGTAATACAACTAATGCAGTCACTCCTAAAGCAATACTAGCTATTGTAGGTGCCTTAAATATTGTATTAAATATTATTCTTACAGTCACTGCTGACACCAAGGACAATAATACAATAAAATTTTTTTCTCTTAATACTTTTTCGCTATTCATCATATCTTCCCCCTAAACATATCCATATATGTATATATTATTATTTATTTGGTGTTTTTTCAATGAATTTATAGTACAAGAAGGCACTTTTCTATAGTTACTATCCTAAAAGAAAGTACTATTGCTTGTCATTTTTATTTATAAAAAAAGGAGCTGTAAAAAAAGTCCTTAAGATCAAACAACCATAGCAGCCTAAAACTGCTATGGTTGTTTTTTTGTATAT
>JAQXTC010000249.1 GCA_029219285.1 Clostridiaceae bacterium | reverse complement strand
TATAAATATGGATGATTGCAGCAATAAATCCATCATGTCTAAACCTTTTAGTACCTTGGCCATGGTTACACTGTAAATTGCAACTAACACGCCAATTAATAAAATACTTAATGCATAAGATATGCCTACAAAAATATCTTTTCCTTTATTTCTTGTACCTTCCTTTATTTTATTTATACCAAAGGAATTTATTAAATTTGCTCTTAATAATACTCCTAATTTATTCATGTTCAACCAACTCCATAAATACATCTTCTAAGCTTGAATCACCTTTTACTTCATTAACAGTACCAGATGCCACAATTTTTCCTGACATTATAACCGCTATCCTATCACAAAGCTTTTCGGCAACTTCAAGAACGTGAGTTGAGAAAAATATCGCTCCACCTTCATCACAAAGTTCTCTCATAAATCCTTTTAAAGTATGAGCTGCTTTAGGATCAAGACCTACAAAAGGCTCGTCCAAAATAAGTAGCTTTGGTTTATGTATAAAAGCAGAAATTAAAGCAAGTTTTTGTTTCATACCATGAGAATATGAAGAAATAAGACTTCCTAAATTCTTGGTTATGCCAAAGGCTTCACTATATTTTTTTATAAGTTTGGTTCTTTCATTCTCTTCAACTTCAAAAATATCTGCGATAAAATTTAAATATTGTATACCAGTTAAAGCTTCATATAAATCCGGATGATCTGGTATATAGGCAACATCCTTTTTGCACTTTAAAGGATTTTTCTTTATGTCATTACCATTAATCAATATTTGTCCTTCTTCAAAATCAAGCAATCCTATAACAGACTTAATTGTGGTAGTTTTACCTGCACCATTATGACCAATAAAGCCAAAAATCTCACCACTTTTTACTTCAATAGAAACATTATCTATTGCTTTTTCACCCTTACTATATGATTTAGATAAATTTCTAATACTTAACACCCTTTAACACTTCCTTAACTAATACTTTCTTTTCTTCATAATATTCCACTTTAGTATGAGAATACAAATATATTAATTTATTTTAATACTTTTAAAATTTCTTAATTATAATTAAGACCAAAAAACAGCTAATTAAAGTCAAGAGAAGGTCATAAAAAACTTTCCTTTGACTTTAATTAGCTGGTCTTTATGGTGGAGGTAAGGCTCAGCCTTAAAATCCACTATTAATTCTTCATCTGCAAATCCATTATCTATGTAATACTTTGACTTTTTATTTACAACACTCTTAGCATTGGCTATTATTATTTAAGTTTATTGAAACCTAATATTTCACTGTCACATTTAGGAATTATCTTCATAAGACATCTTTCATCTCCAACCTTGATACTTTCTAAAAGTTCTACATCTACTTCACATTCAAAAGCTGCTTCAAATAACTTTTTACTATATCCTGTAGTACATTGACACCATGTATATGATTCTAATTTTTCTACTTCTGCAAGCATAGGGCATGGACAAAAATTAAATTGTAAAAAAAGATTATTATCCTTATAAAACAATCCTGCCTCCTTAGCTCTTTTTAAATTTCCAAGCTCCTCTAAACTAGACGACTCTTTTACTAATTCTTTAACTAGTTTTATTTTTTCATCTATTCCATATCCACATTGACAGTTCATTCTAATCTTTTTGACAGTTCTTTTATCAAACTTTTCTTCAAGTCTCTTCATAGTAGAATTAACCCATAAAGCATTATTTTCATTTTTACTTTTTCCATCTTTTCCGTATACAACTTCTTTTGCTATATCATCATTACTTTCATTTTTAACAGCATTATAGATATTATTGCTTTGAATTTTTCTTATATCAAACATATAAAATACCTCTCCTCATTTATTTTAGTTAACAATATTTGTATTAACTAATTAAATGATATCTTAAATTATTTTTTATTACTTCTGAATTCTTGCTCTATTTTATAGGAATACATAAATCCATAGTTAACCTATTATTCTCTTTATCAATATTTCTATAAATTCCTAGGGCATATTCATGACTTCTTTTATAAGAACTCTTAGGTAACCACACATTAAAAATTCCTTGAAATTCTCCAAAAATATTATTAATAAAACCTTCAAACCTATAAACTACATATGTAGAAGAATTTATTTTTTCAATATTTTTTCCTGCCTTATCTTTACTTACAGTTATACATAAATCATATATACACTCATTAATTTTACTAATCGACGGATCATTGTACGATTTTTCTATTAAAAGTGTATTTTCTGAAAAGTATTCTTTATATTTATCCATAAACTTATACCAATTAGTTTCTATATCTACATAATTGCCAATATGTTTTTCATAAAGCACATTGAATTCTGGTAATTGCTGTATAGTTATATTTTTATTGTAATATTCAAAAGATTTAAAATGTATACATTCATTTGTGCAAAATGGATTTGATACACTTCTTGATTTTGTATTTTTTCTAAATTCTATAGGAGATATATAATATTGTTTACTAAAGGCTGAGCTATAATTAGATGAACTGTATCCAAACTTTTCTCCTACCTCTGTTATAGTCTTATTTGGTTCTATTTTTAAGATTACTGCACTTTGATCTATTTTTATTTGTTTTATAAATTGGTAAATACTCACTCCTGTCTCTTCTTTAAACATTCTACTGAAATGATATTTAGAAAAATTACAATGATTTGCAACATCTTCTATTGATATCTTTTTATCTATGTGATTCAAGATATGCTCTATCGCCTTATTTATTGCTGGATTTTTTATTAACATTTTCCTCACCTAATCCTGTTCATTTATTAACTTATAATTTCCTTTATCAAATTCTTCAGGATATTTCCCATTAAAATTCTTCTCTACTCATTCCAATTCCCAATAAAATTTCATTGTTATTTTTTTAACCAAGATTATTTGTTAATCCTTTTACATCTCTAAAACTTTCTTTACTTACTACTTCTAATAGCTAGATGTAAAATCCTTTACGCTTACAAATAAAACCACAAAAATCATTTTAGATTTTCGTGGGTCTTATGGTGGAGGCGAAGCAACACCTTTAAAATCTACCTCATATTATTGATTAACAAATGATTAACTCATTTTAACTTATCTAGTTAATAATATCTCATGTCCTGGTTGAATCAATTTTATTTTAATTTAAAGTTTAAAACAGCAATTTGACTTTCTGTGTTCTTGTTAATTTCAATGCTATTATTATAATAAAATACTTTATCCTCTTTCTTGATAAATTCATCTAAAGTTCCAATTTCATCGTAGCCAAACCCTACCCATTTAAAGTGCATAGGTATTATAACTCTAGGATTAATTTCTCTTAAAAGCTCTCTTACCTTAGATGGGTTCTAATGTATAAAAACCACCTGCAGGTACCATTACAGCATCTAAATTTTTAAGTTCTGCTATTTGTTCTTTAGTTGGCATACAACCAATGTCACCTAAATGAGCTACCCTTAAATCTGAAGCTTCAAATATCCTCATTATGTTTTCCCCACGAAGAGTTCCTTCTTTATCATCATGAAAACTTTTTAATTCTGTGACTTTAAAGATTAATGTTCTTATTATGCCCCTATTGTTGCCATAATTACTGCTTTAATGGAATGCATACGATTTTCTGCCTCTTCAAAAACTACTGATTGTTTGCCTTCAAAAACTTCATTAGTAACTTCTATTCCATCTTCCAAATTATACTTTTCGATTATTTCCTTACCTATTTCTGTTTCGGTATCATGATAAGATGGCAGGCAGTGCATAAATATTGCATCCTCCTTAGCATTGTTCATGACAGTTTTATTAACTTGATAAGGCATAAGCATCTTCATTCTTTCGTCCCAAACCTCTGCTGGTTCTCCCATAGATACCCAAATGTCAGTATAGATTACATCAGCATTTGTTGTTCCTTTTTTAACATCTTCAGTTAAGGTAATGCTTCCACCATTTTCCTTAGCTATAGCCTTACACTCATCCACTAATTCCTTACTTGGAAAAAGTTCTTTAGGTGCACAGGCAGTAAAATTCATTCCCATTTTTGCACATGCTACCATAAGAGAATTACCCATGTTATATCTGGCATCACCCATGTAAGTTAAATTAATTCCCTTTAGGTGACCTTTCTTCTCTTCTATAGTCAAAAGATCAGCTATCATCTGAGTTGGGTGGAATTCATCAGTTAAGCCATTCCATACTGGTACCCCAGAATATTTAGCCAAAGCTTCAACAGTTTCTTGTTTGAATCCTCTATATTCAATACCATCAAACATCTTACCAAGAACTCTAGCAGTATCTTTAATACTTTCCTTCTTGCCCATTTGTGAACTCTTTGAATCCAAGAAAGTTACCCCAAGACCTAAATCATGTCCGGCAACTTCAAAAGAACATCTTGTTCTTGTTGATGTTTTTTCAAATAAAAGTACTATATTTTTACCCTTTAATTTATCATGAGCTATACCACATTTTTTTAATGCTTTTAACTCCTTTGATAAATCAATTAAGTATTTAATTTCTTCACTACTAAAATCTAGTAATTTCAAAAAACTTTTGCCCCTTAAGTTTAATGCCATAAATTTTGTCCCCCTTTTATTTACTTATTACTTTAGCAAAATTATACATCCTTTCTTATATTTATGCAAACTTCTCATTGAATATTGCATACTTATTCAGCGCATTAATTAAGAATTAAGAATGAAGAAGTAAGAATTGCGGATGAAATTCTTGCAGAATTTCTTCAATTTATTAATTATAAATTAGCTTGCTGTTTGCAAGGTTTTATCTGGTAGTTGTGCAAGCATTATTGCTGTAAACATTAGTGCTGCTCCTAAAAGTTCTTTTCTTGATAATGTTTGTCCTAATATTACCCAACCGCCAAGAGCTGCAAATACTGATTCTAAGCTCATTATTAAACAAGCAGAAGAGGCTTCTGTATACTTTTGTCCAATGATTTGTAAGGTATAGGCAATTCCAAAGGATGCAACTCCGGCGTATAATAATGGCATATATGCTGCAAGTATGCTTTTTATATCTGGATTTTCAAATATGAACATTGGAAAAGCAGCCAGTACTCCGGAAACAATAAACTGTATACAAGATAATTTTACGCCATCAACCATTGGTGAATAGTGCTCGACTAAAAGTATTTGTATAGCAAAGAAAATTGCTGAAAAGAAAGATAATACATCCCCTTTATTTAAGTTCATATCTCCACTACCACACAAAAGATAAAGGCCAGCTACTGAGATAAATGTACTTATCCATGTTTTGAAGCCAATTTTCTTTTTTATAAATATAGCTAAAAAAGGTACTATTATTATGTATAAAGCAGTTATAAATCCTGCTTTGCCCACTGTTGTATATATAATTCCTAGTTGCTGAAATACGTTACCGATAAATATAACAACTCCACATAGTAGTCCACCTATTAACAATTCTTTTTTATTGTTTTGAACAGCTTTTTCCGTAAAATTGAATTTCTTTAGTATATAAATACATGGAATTAAAAATAATCCCCCAAGCATTCCTCTTACACATAAAAATGTATATGGTCCAATATAGTCCATACCTACACTTTGCGCCACAAATCCGTTTCCCCAAATTAATGCTGTTACTAGAAGCATTAAATTTCCCTTAATCTTATTGTTCATTTATATTCACCTTTTCTCTTCTTAGTTGTTCTTTATTGAATAAAATCTACAATGATATGTTTTTCTTCTATATTCTATATCCTCTACCATATCAGTCTTAGTCATGCCACACTTTTCCATCACTCTAAAACTGGCAATGTTTTCTTCAAAAGCTCCGGCTATAATCTCTTTGTATCCTTCATTAAATAATTCTTTTATAGCTATTTTTAAAGCTGCTGTTGCATAACCCTTATTGTTATAATCCGGATGAATTACATATCCTACTTCCATTACTCCATTGGCTATTTCAACATCATTTACAAATCCTATTAAATGCTCCCCAAGATAAATACCTCTTTCATAATGTTCTTTAGAATAGGAAAATTCCTTTAATTTCTCAAATAATTTAATAACTTCATCCCTTGAATTAAAATCAGGAATCATAAAGGTTTTCTTTATATAATCATTAGTTAGAAGCTCTATCATTGCTTCTTTATCTTCATTTGTATAAGGTTTTAATGTTATTCTATTAGTTTCTATAATATATCCCTCCAACTTTGCCCCA
This sequence comes from Clostridiaceae bacterium, assembly GCA_029219285.1. Lineage (GTDB taxonomy): Bacteria > Bacillota > Clostridia > Clostridiales > Clostridiaceae > Clostridium. The sequence continues at coordinate 4,227 of JAQXTC010000249.1, read as the reverse complement.
TGTATAATATTACCACATATAACAAAAAAGCTCACCTAATTCTATAGGTAAGCTTTTTTATATTTAATTTATTATTTCTTAATTGTAATTTCTTTTAAGCTAGTACATTTATTAAGTATTAATTGTCTACATTCACTAATTTTATCGGCATCTAAAGCTTTTTTATTTACCGGAATTAGTTGCTTGGCCTTTGTTATTAAAAGAAAATAATCTTTAGTTTCGATAAATCTAGAAAAAACATCATATTTAAAATTAATCTTTTCGTTCATTTCTAAGTTTTCATGGTTCATTCCAGTTTCATCAAACCAAGTTTTTATTCTCATTGCCTCTTTGCCAGTGTTTTCTTTTATTCTAGCTATTGTCCTTTTTCCTGTTACTATTTGTAAATATGCAATAGCCAAAATAACAACAAGAAATAATAATATGCTACTAATTGCATTATCATAATCATGCTTAATTAATGATAATAAAACTGCTAATGGTAGCAATACAAAAATAACTAAAACCAACTTTCTCAATATCTTAGGCATTAAATGCTTAGTTATTTTCTTCATAAATTGTATATCTATTATAGTAGTGCTTTCAAACATATTAAATCAATTCCTCTCTCGTATAACTTGCAACCTTATAGTACCATTTATTCTTTAACTTTCCTATAGGGCTAAAGTCCTTTTTTTATTTTAAGCCTCTTTATACAAGGTAATAATCATTTTGAAATTGATTTATAAACTTAATCAGATCATCAAAGCTGATACTTATAGTTGCTGTATTTCTATTTGGGTGAACCAATAGGTAATTATCCTTTAAATCCTTATCTATAATAAGCTTTACTGAGGCATTATCATTAATTATTCCCATAGGGGTAACTGCTCCCCTTGTTAGCTTCAACTTTTCTTTAAGTTCCTCTTCACTGGCAAAGGATAATCTGCCTAGGTTTAATTTACTACTTATATCCTTTAAGTCTGCTCTTTTATCATCTCTTAAAACATATAGATAATAGTCTTTATTATGTTTTAAAAATAAGTTTTTGCATCCTATGCCGGCAATTTTTGTTTTAATTGCTTCTGCTTCTTCTACTGTATAAACAGCCTCATGTTCAACTATTTTATATTCTATTTTCAATTCCTTAAGTACTTCTAAAATATCTTTCATCATACAATTCCCCAACAACTTAAATTACTATTTTTTATGTGATTTATAGAATTCTCTAAGCTCTATTTTTAGTTCCTCTGGAAGCATTGACTTTTTAACACCTTGTAATGCTCCTTCTAAAGCTAAAAGTCTGTGTATACAAGCACTTTCATCAATTTCTTGTATCTTAAGCCAAGCTTTTTTTGCCCCTAGTGTTTTTAAATCCTCGTATGTATTTATCCCTATCTCACTTAATTGTTTTTCAATTCCTGGTCCGATGTTAGGCAATTTTGATAATTCTCCCACTTTTCTTTCCTCCTTATTTTATAACATTATTTTCATAAGGTCCTTTAAGCCAATTTTGCTCATAACATCTTTTAAACCCTTTTGGACTTCTTCACGGCTAAAATTATTATTTTCTAAAAATTCATCATCCTTTTCATTCAGATAAGAATAAAACAACATAGAAATCTTTAAATAACTATATTCCTTTGAACCAACTATCTTAAATAGTTCATTTTCAGCCTCATTTATCCTTCCTTCATCAATTAATCTCTTTAATCTATCAAGGACATTTTGACTTGCCTCATCCTGTAAAATTTCTACACTAGGCATTTCTGTATCTTTATTGGCAAAAAGCTTTAAAGCCATTTTTACTATTTCTTTAATTTGTCTCATTATATAATCTTGTTCAATCATTTTTTAATTTCTCCCCTCTTAAAAATTTTCTTAAGAGAGAAAAATCAATTATTCATCCTCACCTTCAATGATACAAGATTCTTTCTTTCGGGAAGTTCTATTTGCAATTCCGCATATCTTATAAAAATAATTATTGCGATAATTATTATCCAAACATTAAAAACATTTGTTTCTTTTTCTACATCAAAGCTAAGGTCTTTTCTTTTATCACCTAGCTCTGAAATTTCTATTTGCCCATTGTTTAATAGTATTAACTTCGGTTCACCATATAAACCACATGGAGAAATTATTGTATTTGAACAAGCTGGGACAGCAAAAGAAAATACACATAGTAATAAAAATAAATTTAAAATAGTTTTTTTATCTTTACTCATGAAATATCCTCCTCTGCTATCCCTTTTTTAATATGTATCTATAATAACATCAATTAACTTATATTTCCATAAAATAAATTTAACTAAATAAATACCTTCTGCACTAATACCATATAAACAACAGTTCCAACACCAATACTTAAGATAGTATTATGCTTCCATTTATGAAGAAAACAATTATAATTATTGAATTAGATTTTGGCTACGAGCATATGTCTATTGGTCATTCTGATAAATCATATGAGTACATCATGGTCTTATAAGGTCAATTAACTCTTACTGTGGATGATAAAAAATATGTATTAATCATTATCCTGTATAAATTATTACAAAGCAAAAGACTAGGATTGAATTTTTATCCTAGTCTTTCTGATAACTTTATTCATTATAAAAGCCTTTTTTATGAAATTCATACCACTTATTTATTTCTTCCTCATCTTCTACCTTAAGGCATTGCATTATTTCTTTAGTAAATTCTAATGTAGCAGTTCCATTGGCTGTAATAATATTTCTATCACTTACTGCTTGCTTTTCTATATAATTTTTATCTCCTTTATAGCTTGGACTTATTGATTTTAGAAATTCTAAAGTATTACTAGTATGTTTTATGTTATTAAGATAGCCCATATCCCCCAAAATTAATGTAGCACCACAAATAGCTGCAACTGGTATATTATTTTCTACTGCATAGCTAACTATTGATTTCGCCTTATCATTTTTCTTTTCTATCCATGAATCGCCACCAATTAATATAAGCATAGCAAATTCTTTGGGATAATCATCTACTGTATAATCAGGAATTACTTTAAATCCTCCCATAGAAATTTTAGGCTCTTTATCAAAACTAATTGTTTTGACAATATACTTTGATTCTTTAGCATTAAGCTTTGAACAAACATAAGCACTTTCCCAATCAGCATAGCCATTAAATATAAAAGTTAGTATTTCTTTTTTCATTATAATCACAACCTTTCTATAAGTGATTATAAAAAATAAAAGATAACACCTATATGTCATCTTTAAAATTATCGATTCTATTTTTTTATATGAGGTAAAATCATAACTAGATATGAAATTATGTTATAGCCACAGTGTGCAATAATGCAGCATAAAATTGAATCAGTTTTAACAAAAAGCAAACCTAGTATTAAGCCAATAACAAATGCTGATAGTGTTTGAACCATATTAAAATGAAGTATTGCAAATAAAACTGATGATATAATTAAGGCTATAATTATTCCATACTCATTTTTTAAGCCACCTAATACAAAACCTCTCATAAGGATTTCTTCAATGATAGGTGCAATAATACAAGTCTGCAAAAAAGCCGTTACTGGTGATTTAGTTAAGGATTCAATCATTTCTTTATAACTTTCTTCACTTGTAGGATAAAGGCTTTCAAATATTTTATCTAATCCCTTATCCAATAGAAAATAAAATAATATTGAACAACCTATTGCTAAAACGATATTTAAAGGTGTAACATTTTCTAAGATGTTTAGTTTAAATCCTGTTTTTTTGCATAGCATAATAAGATATGTAATCACTGAAATTATTATGAATAATATGTTTAAATAATTTGAGTATTTCGGTGCTATTTTTCTCCATATAGCTACGTTACAAAAAGTGTAAAATAGCATTACCCCAATATATATAAGTACCCATAAGATTACCGTTTTTATTTTCAATTCCATAATATAATTGCCCCCCATATTATCTTTTAAAATTATTCTGCTTGTCTATATTTTCTATAATAAAAGTAACTATCGCTTATCATATTAGGTTGTTTATGACTAATTGGTGTCCTCTTCTCAAATAGCTCAAAGCCTGCTTTTTCAGCAACTCTACAAGAAGCTTTATTAGCACAATCAATAGTTAAAACAAGGTATGGAACATTTGATACTGCCATACACCAATTGAACAATTCTTTTAGCGCCTCGGTGGCATAGCCTTTGCCACTATAATTTTTAATAATCTCTCCTCATCAGTTTCTTTAAAATCACGAATAATTAATCTTTTTGTC
>JAQXTC010000248.1 GCA_029219285.1 Clostridiaceae bacterium | reverse complement strand
GATTATATGTAAGTAAATAAGTTATAATTGAATCCACAATAACGACAACCTTTCTAAGTTAGTTTTGTTTGTTGAGAGATTCAATTTTAACATAGAAATTAGGGGGTCGTTGTTTTTTTATGCAAAAAAACTCGCGAAACCTTGATTTTATAGATATTTAATAAGTAAAAAGTGTAAAGAAACTTTACACTAACTTATTAGTAAACGGAGGATAAATATGAATTATACATTTGATGCAACTATAAAGAAACATCCTAATAAGGATGCAGCTTATGTAGAAATTCCATTTGATGTGGAAAAGGAATTTGGGGCTAAAAGAGTTAAAGTAAAGGTTTTATTTGATGGGATTGAATATAGAGGATCTATTGTTAAAATGGGAATGCCATGCTATATGATAGGGATTACAAAAGAAATAAGAAAAAAGATTGGTAAAGAAGCTGGAGATAATATTAATGTAAGTGTTGAAAAAGATGAAGATGTACGAAAGGTAGAGTTACCAGAAGATTTTAAAGACAAATTAGATAAAAGCGAATGTGCCTTGGAATTTTATGATAGTTTATCTTATTCAGCAAAGAGGAAATATTGTCAGTGGATTTCTAGTGCTAAGAAGGAAGAAACCAGGAATGCTAGAATTGAGAAAGCAATGGAAAATCTTATAAATAAAATAAAATTATAATAATTATTTATTACATATTCATTATTATAAATACAAAATTACTAAACTTTAAAAATAAAAAGATAATAAAATATATATATTATTAACAAATTAATAAAAATAAAATTTAAACATTTGCAGAATGATACATATAATTGAAAAATATTAAAAAGTTGGTATAATGTAACGAAAGAGGTATATACATTAATATTAAATAAATATTTGAAATTATATTATATGTTCATTATTAAATTTGGGGTGATAATATGGAAAAAAGAGAACAATGGTCTTCTAGAGTAACGTTTATTCTAGCAGCAATAGGGTCAGCAGTTGGATTAGGTAATGCATGGCGTTTTCCAGGGCTTGCAGGTAAATATGGTGGCGGAGCATTTTTATTAGTCTATGCTATAGCAATGCTGGCATTAGGAATACCTATGTTATCAATGGAAATAGCGATAGGAAGAAAGACTAGGCAAGGAGCACCAGGTGCTTTTAGAAGTATAAACAAGAAAACAGAATATGTAGGATGGGCAGCAACAACAAATGCTTTTGTTATATCTATATATTATGCAGTTGTTTTTGCATGGGTAATTGCAATGGCTGTATTTAGTTTTAAATTTGCTGGAATGGTAGGTGATCCTGAGGCAGCAAAGAATGTATTTGGTAATGTTACACAGACATCTTGGACTATTTCAGGATTTAAAATTCCTTTAGTTATGGCAGTAGTATTAGCAGTAGCATGGATATTAATTTATTCATGTATACGTAAAGGTACTGTAAGTGTTGGTAAGGTAGTAAAATATACAGGCCTTACTCTTCCTTTATTATTTTTAGTAATTATGGCTATTAAGGGAATTAGTATGCCTGGTGGAATAGATGGATTAGCTAAATTATTTATACCGGATTTCAATAAGGTTACTCAAGAGGGATTGTGGTCAAAGCTTATAATTGATGCTATAGGTCAAGTATTTTATAGTTTATCAATAATGATGTCTATAATGTTTGCATATGGTTCATATCTTGATGATTCATCAAACATAGCCAAAGATGCAACAATAATTGCCTTTGCTGATTTAGGGGTAAGTGTTTTATCCGGTGTTGTAATGTTCACAACTATGTATGGTGTTGGAATGTCAACAAATGATATGTCTGCATCAGGTATTGCTACTGCATTTATAATATTTCCACAAGCAATAGCTAATTTAACTAATAGCGGAGTAGTCAATGCGATTTTCGGAGCTATATTCTACTTATGCTTATCATCACTTGCAATAGATTCAGCTTTCTCTATTACAGAAGGTGTTTCAACAGCAGTTGCAGATAGATTTAAGCTAAATCCAAGAAAGACAACAAAGGTTATTTGCTTAATTTCAGCAGCTTTATCAATAATATTCATTACAGAGTCAGGACTTGCATGGCTTGACATTGTTGATAACTGGACTAACCAATATAATATGATTATTATTGGTGCTATGGAATGTATAGTTGTTGGATGGATATTTAAACCTAGAAAAGTATTAAGTGAAGTTAATAGAAATACAGAAAGTTACAAAATGCCAAGTTGGTGGTTTGTTGGTTCTATTAAATTCATTGCACCAATAGCATTAATAGGATTTGGTATTTGGAATTTATATACTTTATTTGCAGGTGGAGGAGTATATGGAGCAGATTCAGGATATCCTTTATGGTCAAATATTGTTGGAGGATGGCTTGTAACTTTAATTGTATTTATTAGTGGTTTTGTTGCAAAAGCAATTCTAAATAGTAAGAAAAAATCAGGCTTTGTTGAAGATGATAATGACTGGGAAGATGATGTTGTAAATTTATAATAGACTTTCAATATGATAAATTGAAAAAAAATTGATAGTTGATTTTAAAAGATGAATTAGATTCATATCACTAATTCATCTTTTATTAATTTTATGGTAAATAGTAGTTGCTGTAGATTTAATGAGTAACAAGGAGATAATCAAGCATAATAGCTAAATTTGGCATATAATTAAAAAGACAAGAATAAAATTGATTTTGACTATCTTTGACCTTAGTTCTACAATATAATTGTACTAAGAAATAAGTACATGAAAATACAAGGAGGTCGTTTTTATGTTTGGATTAATACCATTTAGAACAAATAATGCAAATGAAAAAGGAGTAACTTTCAGTGATTTCTTTAACGATTTCTTTAATGATGATTTCTTATCACCAATGGGAATGAGTATAGATAATAGTAAGTTTAAAGCTGATGTTAGAGAAACTGCTAATGAATATTTAGTATGTGCAGAGTTACCAGGGGTAAAGAAAGAAGATATAAGTTTAGATTACAAGGATAATAATTTAATTATCACAGCTACTAGAAATGAAGTTCATAATGAGAATACAGATAATTATGTACGAAAAGAAAGAAGCTATGGAGAGTTTTCTAGAGCATTTTATTTTGATAATGTAGAAAAAGAAAAAATTTGTGCTAAGTTTGAAAATGGAGAATTAAAGATAATTTTACCAAAAGATAAAAAGAAAACAACTAGTTCAAAGATATTTATTCAATAAATATGAGAAAAAGGAAAGCTGCATTTTTGTAAGCTTTCCCTTTTCTTGTTTATGAATTTAATATATCTCCACCATTTACGTGTATTGTTTGACCAGTTATATATGATGCACAATCAGAAGCTAGAAATACATAAGCTCCAGCACATTCTATAGGCTGACCAGCTCTTCCCATAGGAGTATTACTTCCAAACTTAGCTACTTCATCTTTTGTAAATGAAGCAGGAATAAGAGGGGTCCATATAGGTCCTGGGGCAACACTATTGATTCGTATTCCACTATTAGATTTTGCAAGTTGTGTTGATAAAGAGCGTGTAAGGGCAACTATAGCACCTTTGGTCATGGAGTAATCTATTAATTTTTCATTTCCAAGATAAGCAACTACAGAAGTTGTGTTTATTATGCACCCACCAGAAGTCATTCTTTTTAGTGCTTCTCTAGTCATATAAAATGTTCCATAAATATTTGTTTTCATTGTCTTATCAAATTGTTCATCAGGAATAGTTTTAAACTCTTTATTTTCATACTGAACAGCAGCATTATTTACTAAAATATCTATTTTTCCATAGGTAGTAAATGTTTGTTCAATAACTTGCTTGCAAAAATCAGCATTTGATATATCACCATTGATAAGAGTGCATTTTCTCCCTTGTGCTTCAACAAGAGATTTAGTTTCTTCTGCATCTCTAGTTTCGTTGTAATAAACTATTACAATGTCAGCACCTTGCTTGGCATAGGCTATAGATACAGCTCTACCAATACCACTATCTCCACCTGTAATTATAGCTATCTTGTTATTTAATAAATCCCCCTTTTTTATATAATTGATATCATCAAATATTGGTTGAGGTGTCATTTCATATTGCATACCTGGTTGTACATGCTGCTCTTGAGCAGGAAAAGTTTTTGGGAATTGCATATATTAAATCTCCTTTTTTATTTTAGTATTTGTAATTACTAAAGAATTATTTATAAATAACTATTGATTTAGGACTACTAAATAGGATTAATTTCATATCTTTTTCATGGATGAAAATAATTTATAAATTATATATAATATAGGTTATATTGGAATCATTTGAAAGGAGGTGAAACTTATGAAAAGAGTTAGTGAGATTTTTAGTGACTGTGACTTTGGAAGAAATATAAGTTCAGCCTTAGTAGAAAGTGCTATTGTTAAAAAGAAAACTAAGACACTAGAGTTGAAAATTAATTCAGATAGATACATTGAAGTAAGTGAAATTGAGGCACTTAATGATTTCATTAAAAAGAGATTTGTTTTAAATGATTCAAAAATAACTATAAATTATACTGGAGAAGTAGATAAAAAACCTATAGAAGATGAGATAGAAGATATATTGTCTTTATATGCAGACAAACATCCTTTATTGAAAGGTGCATTAAGCAAATGTGATGTTGAGATAGAAGACAAAGTTATAAATTTGAAGTTTAATATGGTAGTTGCTCATACTCTAAAAGATTTGAAATATGATTACGAAATCCAACAAATTATAAAAAATATTTACGGAGTCTTCTATAAAATTAATTTTATTGATAACTTAAGTAATGAAGAACTTATGAAACTTAATGAAGAAGAAAATAAGAAAAAAATGATAATATATCAAAAAGAAGTTCAAAGTTCAATTTCAAAACCAACTAGTAAGCCTGCTAAGCCTAAAATACAAAGTACTCCTAATGATTCTAAAGGTGAGGCTAAGAGTGAAGGAAAGAATAATAATCCATGCTTAATACTTGGAAGAAGTTCAAAGATTAAGGAGTCAATTATAAAGATAACAGATATAACACCAGATGAGGGTAAAGTATCTATAGAAGGTGAAATTTCAAATATGGAGACAAAGGAACTAAGAAGTGGAAAGATATTGGTTTCTTTTGATCTTTATGATGGTTCAAGTTCTATATGTTGTAAGTCATTTTTGAGACCAGAGCAAAGTGAAGATGTTATTGGAAAATTGAAAAAAGCTAAGGGTGTAAGACTTGCTGGTAACGCAGGATACAGTAAATTTTCTGGAGAAGTTGAGATTATTGCAAATGTAATAGTTGAAACTAATGGACTTCAAAGGGTTGTTAGAGAAGATAATGCAGAAACTAAGAGAGTAGAGCTTCACATGCATACAAAAATGAGTTTAATGGATGCAATGACAAGTGCCACAGACTTAATTAAAAGGGCAATGAAGTGGGGAATGAAGTCTGTAGCAATAACAGATCACGGAGTTGTGCAGGCTTTTCCTGAGGCTCATAAGCTTTTAGGAAGAGATAACCCTGATATGAAAATAATTTACGGAGTTGAAGCATACCTAGCACCTGATAAAAAGCCTTCTGTAGCCAATATAAAAGGACAGAGCATTGATACAACTTATTGTGTACTTGACCTTGAAACTACAGGTTTTTCGCCTAAGTTAGAAAAAATAACTGAAATAGGTATAATGAAGGTTCAAAATGGAAAAGTGATAGATTCTTTTAGTACTTTTGTAAATCCGGAAAAACCAATTCCAGCAAGAGTTGTTGAGGTAACTAATATTACAGATGATATGGTAAGAGATGCTGAAACAATAGATAAAGTTTTTCCTAAGATGCTTGAATTTATTGAAGGAAGCGTATTAGTTGCACATAATGCAGATTTTGATATTGGTTTTTTAAAACATTATGCTAAAGAATTAGGTTATGATTTTGATTTCACATATTTAGATACATTAACTTTAGCCTATGATCTTTTCCCAGATTATAAAACTTATAAGCTGGGGAGGATAGCTAAAAATTTAGGTATTAAGGTTGAGGTTGCTCATAGAGCTCTTGATGATGTTGATACTACAGTAAAAGTATTTAATGTAATGATAAAAATGCTTAAGGAGAGAGGAGCAGAAACTCTCGATGATATTGAAAGAGTTGCTTTTGATGAAGAAGCTCAAAAGGTAGCTTATAAAAAATTAAAAACATATCATGCAATAATTCTAGCTAAGGATTATGTTGGATTAAAGAATTTGTATAAGCTTGTATCTTATTCGCATTTAGATTATTTCTATAAAAAGCCTCGTATATTAAAGAGTGTTTATGATAAACATTCTGAAGGTCTTATTTTAGGTAGTGCATGTAGTGAAGGTGAACTTTATCAAGCAATTGTTTTAGGTAAATCTGATGAGGAAATTGAAAAAATAGCATCGTATTACGATTACTTAGAAATTCAACCCCTTGGAAATGATGACTATTTAATTAGAAATGGAAGCGTTCCTAATAAGGAATATTTGAAAGATATAAATAGAAAGATTATAGAAATCGCAGATAAACAAGGAAAACTTGTAGTAGCAACTGGAGATGTTCATTTTATGGATCCAGAAGATGAAATATACAGACGTATATTAGAAGCTGGTCAAGGATTCAAAGATGCAGATCAGCAAGCACCATTATATTTAAGAACTACAGAAGAAATGCTTGAAGAATTCTCATATTTAGGTGAGGAAAAGGCTTATGAGGTAGTTGTAACAAATACTAATAAAATTGCAGATAGTATTGAACAGATTAGCCCTATATCACCTGAAAAATGTCCACCACACATTGATGGATGTGAGCAAACTATTAAGGATATTGCATATGATAAAGCGCATGAATTATATGGAGATCCACTTCCTGAGATTGTAGAACAAAGACTTGATAAAGAACTTGATTCTATTATAAAAAATGGTTTCTCTGTTATGTATATTATTGCGCAGAAACTTGTGTGGAAGTCTAATGAAGATGGATATTTAGTTGGTTCTAGAGGATCTGTTGGATCTTCTCTTGTTGCCTATATGACAGGGATTACTGAAGTTAATGCATTACCTGCACATTATAGATGTTCAAATTGCAAATACTCTGATTTTAGTGATTATGGAATTGGTAATGGATTTGATCTTCCAGATAAAATTTGTCCTAAATGTGGAACAAAGCTTGATAAAGATGGTATGGATATTCCATTTGAAACTTTCCTTGGATTTAATGGAGATAAGGAGCCAGATATCGATTTGAACTTTTCTGGGGAATATCAAGCTAAGGCTCATAGATATACAGAAGTTATATTCGGTAAAGGCACAACTTTTAAAGCAGGAACTATAGGTACTGTAGCTGAAAAAACAGCTTTTGGTTATGTTAAAAAGTATTATGAAGAACATAATCAGCCGATTAACAAAGCAGAAATAACTAGGATTGCAAAGGGATGTACAGGAATAAAAAGAACAACAGGGCAGCATCCTGGAGGAATTATAGTTGTTCCAAAAGGAAGAGAAATATTTGAGTTTTGTCCAGTACAACATCCAGCTGATGACCCAGATTCTGATATTATAACAACACACTTTGATTACCATTCAATTGATCAGAATTTACTTAAGCTAGATATACTTGGTCATGATGATCCTACGGTAATTAGAATGCTTCAAGATATAACAGGAATAAATCCGCACAAAATTCCCCTTGATGATAAGCCAACCATGTCTTTATTTTCATCAACAGATGCATTAGGGGTAACACCTGAACAGATAAATTCAAAGGTTGGAACTTACGGGATACCAGAGTTTGGTACTAAGTTTGCAAGAGGAATGCTTTTAGATACAATGCCAAAGCATTTTGCTGATCTTTTATGTATATCAGGGCTTTCACATGGTACTGATGTATGGCTTGGAAATGCTAAAGATTTAATTGATCAAGGTATAATAACTAATATTAGTGAAGCTGTATGTTGTAGAGATGATATTATGGTTTATCTTATAAAGAAAGGGTTACCGAAGGATACTTCGTTTAAGATAATGGAGACTGTTCGTAAAGGTAAAGCTTTAAAAGATCCTCAAAAATGGGCAGAATATGAAGAATTGATGAGAAAGCATGAAGTACCAGAATGGTACATTGAATCATGTAAAAAGATTAAATATATGTTTCCTAAGGCTCATGCAGCTGCTTATGTAATGATGGCATTTAGAATTGCATGGTTTAAAGTACATATACCTAAAGCTTATTATGCTGCATACTTTTCTATAAGAGCTAAGGCTTTTGATGCTGAATATATGATTTTCGGTAAAGAAAAAGTTAAAGAAAAAATGAAAGAAATAAAAATGATGGGAAATAATGCATCACCAAAGGATCAAGATATGTATGATGATATGGAACTTGTACTTGAAATGTATGAACGAGGACTTAAATTCCTGCCAATTGATTTATATAAGTCAGATGCTACAAAATTTAAAGTTGAGGAAGATGGAATAAGGCCACCATTTAATAGTATTTCAGGAATGGGAAATGTGGCAGCTGAATCTATATATAGAGTTGTGCATGAAGATGTAGCTATAACATCAATAGATAA
>JAQXTC010000247.1 GCA_029219285.1 Clostridiaceae bacterium | reverse complement strand
AGTTATAATTATATTTGTCACTTCTCAGTATTTAGAAAAGACTTAATGGATATGATTGGTGGGTTTAGAGATGGCTTTAATGGAAGTCAAGATTATGATATTATTTTAAGAGCAACTGAAAATGCTAAAAATATTCATCACATACCTAAAATACTTTATTCTTGGAGAGTTCATTCAGGTTCAACAGCTGGAAATCCAAGAAATAAGATGTATTGTTATGATTCAGCTAAAAAGGCAATTGATGAAGAACTTAAGAGAAAAGGTATTAAAGGAAAGACTCATGATGGTAAGTATATAGGTACTTATGAAGTAGAATATGAGATAATTGGTAATCCAAAGGTTTCGATTTTGATACCAACAAAGGATCATATAGAGGATTTATCCAGAGCAATTGAATCTGTTATTGAAAAGACAACTTATAAGAACTATGAAATAATAATTATTGAAAATAATTCAGAGCTTAAAGAAACATTTGAATATTATAAAATAATTCAAAAAGAATATGAAAATATCAAAGTTGTAGTGTGGGAAAAAGGATTTAATTATTCTGCAATAAACAATTTTGGAGCGAAATATGCTACAGGAGAAATATTATTGTTATTAAATAATGATGTTGAAGTTATTAATTCAAACTGGATGACAAAAATGGTAGCTTTAGCTCAAAGAGAAGATGTTGGATGTGTAGGGGCAAAATTATATTATCCAGATAATACAATTCAACATGGAGGAATTATTGTTGGTCTGGGAGGAGCAGCTGCTCATGCTCATAGAGGTTTTAGAAGAAAAGAATATGGATATTTCTTAAGACTTGGAATAACTCATAATTTAAGCGCAGTAACTGGTGCATGTTTGATGGTTAAGAAATCAGTATTTGATGAAGTTGGAGGATTAGATGAATCCTTTGAGGTAGCTTATAATGATGTTGATTTTTGCTTAAGAGTTTTAGCTACAGGAAGAGTTAATGTTTGGACTCCATATGCAGAATTATATCATTATGAATCAAAGAGTAGAGGAGTAGATGATTTAGCTACAAATGAAAGATTCCAAGGAGAATTTAATAGATTTAGAGAAAGATATGCTGATTTCTTAGCAAAGGGAGATCCATATTATAGTCCAAATCTAACTTTAGACAAAGAGGATTTTTCATATAATATGAAGTAGTTTTAGGAGGAATTATGAATATATCAATAATTTGTCCGTTATATAAAGGGAAAAAATATATTGAGCCATTAAATAAATCATTAATGGCTCAAAAAGATGTAGATATAAAAGAAATAGTCTATATTTTAACTGAAACTGAAAATGATGATAGCAAAGAAGTTTTAGATAGGTTAAATGCAAAATATAAAATTATAAGTCCTAAGGAATTTTCTCATAGTTTAACAAGGGAAAAAGCGGCTTTTGATGCAGAAGGAGATATAATCGTATTTATAACTCAAGATGTAATTATTAAAAGTGATGAATGGCTTAAAAATTTAACTAAAGACATAACAGAAGGAAATTGTGAAGCAGCTTTTTCTAGACAGATATGTGATAATAAAACTATTGAAAGATATACTAGACAAAAGAATTATCCTAGTGAAAGTAGAATTGTTTCAAAAGATGATTTAAAGACATTGGGAATAATGACATATTTTTATTCTGATGCTGCATCAGCTATAAGAAAAGACATATTTGTTAAGTTGAAAGGTTATGATGGCAAGATACTTTTAACTAATGAAGATATGTATATTTCTTATAAGTTAATTAATAATGGATATAGAATAAAGTATTGTGCTGATTCAGAAGTGATACATTCACATGCATATACTTACAAAGCACTTGTAAAGCGATATTTTGATCAAGGGGTATTTTTAAAACAACATGATTATATAGCAGCTTCTGGTGCAGGTGAAGGTGCGATGAATTTATTAAAGTTTGTAGTCAAGAATAGTATAAAGGAAAAGAATATAAAAGTTATGTTAGATATAATACCCAATTTTGCTGCTAGGTTTATTGGTAACAAATTAGGGCAAAGATATGAAAAACTATCAATTAAAAATATATTAAGATTAACATCTACGCCAAGTTATTGGTTAAATTACGTATCAAATGATAAAAAAGTATGATATAATTCATTTGAATTGTATAAAAATAAATGAAGAGGGTGAAAAATTTGAAAGGTATTATTTTAGCAGGTGGTTCAGGAACAAGATTATATCCTGTTACAAAGGCCATGTCTAAACAAATGGTTCCGATATATGATAAACCAATGATATATTATCCAATGTCTGTATTAATGCTTGCAGGTATTAGAGATATATTAATAATTTCTACACCAAGAGATATTGTAACATTTAAAGAATTATTTAAAGACGGTAAAGACTTCGGTTTAAATATAGAATATGCAGTACAAGAAAA
>JAQXTC010000246.1 GCA_029219285.1 Clostridiaceae bacterium | reverse complement strand
GATCATAAGCGAATCATGTACTTTCTGTATGCTTTTATCTTCTAAATTACTTACCGATACTCCTGGAGCATTTATTCCAATGCTCTTTAAAAACAGAAATAAAGTGATACTATCTAATCCACCTACACTCACATAATAATTGAGTTCTCTTTTATCACATTCTCCTACGAATTCTCTTGCTCTTATTTCTGCATACCTTTTTTTCATTTCATAAGGCATTTTTTGTTTAGCTACAAAAGATGCTATTTTAGTTTCTGAATCTATTTCCTTCATGTGATCTAATACACTCTTACCCATATAAATTCATCTCCTCAAAAGTTTTCTACTATTCTCTATTAAAATGGCATATCATTATAATCATCTACTGGTGTAATATCATCATTTCCGTTTGATTCCCATCCACCATCAAAAGGAGAACTTTCAGAACTATTATTCTGTTGCTTACTTCCTATAAACTCAAATGATTCTATGCAGATGTCTGTTGTATAATGTTTCTTACCATCTTGTCCGTCATAACTTCCTGTTCTTATGTTTCCAGTTATCGCTATCTGTCTACCTTTAGTTAGGTATTGAGATATTGTTTCAGCTGTTTTGCCAAAAGCTACACAATTAATAAAATCTGTTTCATCCTTTTTGAATTGTCTATTAACTGCAACTGTAAATCTACTTACTGCTGTTCCACTTCCTGCAACAAATTTTAAATCTGGATCTTTAGTAAGTCTGCCTATTAAAATAACTTTATTCAAATCTCTTTTTCCACTCCTTTAATAATGCTGTTATTACTTCATGCTCAAAATTTTCTATAGCTCCGTATCCTTCTTCTGAGTATTCCTTAGCATACTGATCTAATTCTCTTTGCATACTCTTAATTCTGTTATTGGTAAAGCTCTTTCTATGCTCTATCTTCTTCTCTAGCTTTTCTGGTTCATATTCAAATTCACTTGAACCCATTAAGCTTTGTTTCCTCACTTGTTCTACCTCCTCTGTGAAAGTAATTTCTCTCCCTATTCTTAATGTCCTAAAATAATAAAATTTGCTATTACATGAATTACATATCGCTATATACTTAAGTGCTCTGCCTTTGTAGGTATCAGTTGTTATTGCATCATGTATTCTGTAATTTCTCTCCTTACATTTAGGGCAATAAGCTTTATTGTCCTTTACTACAGCTTTCAAGGTCTTTTCACTTCCTCCAGTTCTAACTCGACTCTTTCTACATCTTCTGTATATCTCTTAAGTACTGTAAGTTCTGTTACTTGGCTATCATCATCAAAAGCTATTTTATTAAGAGAATCTAATATAATCTTTGCTACATTCTAGATAATGTTGGCGAATATTCTCCAAAATATTTAATTTCAGCTTCTTTTCTAGCTTTTATAGCATCTTCTAAATTTTCATAATTACCTAATCTGATTTCTTTCCCATCAACCATTATTCTTGCTCTATATATTCCGAATTTAGTTAAGCTTATACCTAAATGACCCGTTTTGTTATTCTTGCTTGCTCTTACATTTCTGGAATTTTCTTTATAGGTGCATATCCTTAGATTACTTCTCCTGTTATCTAATTTATTTCCATTTATATGGTCTACGACAAAACCATTTGGCTTATCTAATATCATTAAATGAATCCTCTTATGCTTGCCATTTATAACTGAAATAGCATAACCTTGACTATTTATAGACCAATAATATTTTTTTATTTTGTCATAATCTATTCTGTCTATAAGAATTTCTTCACCTTTTACAGTAATTAACTTGACTGTATCATTATCATAAATCACTTTATTTTCTCTCTTTTTCTTTTTTGTTTTTGTAGTGTATCCCATTCTATACATTTGATTGTAATGTTTATTGCAATACATATCTCCGCCCTTAAATCTGCATACCTTATCTGTCGAATTGCATACTACACATCTCTTCATTAAAATCACCTCTAGTATTATTTTATCATACTTTATCATACTTTACAATATTCAATAGTTATGTTACACTACCTTAGAGGTGATAATTATGAAAAAGAAAATTGCAATTACATTAGACGAAGAGGTTTTAGAACTTCTAAAACAATATTCAAAATCTGAATATAGAACTATTAGCAGTCAAATAAATAAAATTCTAAAGGATTTTTTTGCTAGCAAGGGACTTTAATTCCCTTGCTTTATTTCTTCTAATGAAAATTCAACCCTCTCTATATCTTCAGTCCATTTCTTTACTGCTATTACTTGAACTACTTGCTTATCATCTTCATATGCTATCCCATTTAAAGCATCTAATATTACCTTAATGCAATTATCGATATCCGGTTTCTTCTGTGGGTACTCTAACCCTTCTTTAATAGCTTGTACTCTTTTCTTGGTGTAACTCTTAGGTATTTTATAATAAGCTGTTATAGTGGCCCTTATGTTGCCTTCAAGGTGCTTTCCGTTTTGCTGTTGAT
>JAQXTC010000245.1 GCA_029219285.1 Clostridiaceae bacterium | reverse complement strand
ATCATACAAACTAGATTCCCCAAATAGTTTATATTTTTTAGCCCAAACACGAACTACATTTCCATGATTGCTATTATATCTTATTCCTAATTCAGAACATATTTGTTTAATGCTCTTCCGACCTGAAAGATAGTCCTTAGCGGCTTGTATTTTATCTTCAACAGAATATTTAAATTTTCTCCCCATAAAAAATACCTCCAAAGTAGATTTTGGTTATTTACCATGTCTACTTTAGAGGTATCATATCACAGTTTTTAACTGCTAATGCGACAGCCCCTTTTTATTATTAGCACCACCAACAGCTCTACAGGCTTTACTATTTCCTATTTGCTTAGCTATATCGCCATAACTTCTAGTTTCTCCATAAGGTATTGTTAATAGTGCATTCCATACTTTTAACTGAAAGTTAGTTCCCTTAAGATTTAGTGGTAAATATAATTTTTCCATCTTCCTCTTCAATACATATATTTCCTATATCCATTTGATAAATACATTTATATCTCATAAAATTCTTCACCTTATATGCTTATCTTATTGAATTATCATAACAATTCCACTGTTTTTTAGTATCTTTCCAGAGAACTTTCTTACATTCCCATCATCAAATTTTATATTAACTTCATCTCCATTAACTGATTTGATTACTCCACTTCCAAAAGCTCTATGATTTACATGCGTCCCCTTTTTAAAATCATGTTCTGGCGAGGCTACATCTAAAAAACCACCTTCAGTAACAAATCTTGAAACTTCTCTAAATTTCCCACGTCTATTTTTAGGAACAAGAAGATAAAGGTTATCTATAGCTCTTGTTATCCCAACATAAAATAATCTTCTTTCTTCTTCTATATTCTCTTCTTTGCTAGAACTATGAGGAATAGTATCTTCATTACAGTTAATTAAAAATACATTCTTAAATTCCATACCTTTAACTCCATGGATAGTACTAAGAAGTACTCTATCTTCATCCTTTACTCTCTTACTCTCTTCCATCTTTCTTCCTACTTCATCTATATGATTAAAAAATTCAGGAATAGATTTAAATGCTGAAGCTGATTCCTTAAACGCTTCAATTATTTCTTCTAAATCTTCAATACTACTTCCAAATTTCTCTGCATAAGTCTTTAAATAATCTATATAGCCCATATCAGTAATTATGAATTGAACTGCACTATTTAAAGATGCTTTTTTTATGTAATTAAAATCTCTTTTTAAGTCATCAATTTTTTTCTTTTGAAAAGGTGGAGTGTCTTTTTTATCTATTATTATATCAAAAGTATTTTTTTCTACTTTATAATCTCTTACATATGCTAAACTACTCTTACTTATATATCTAAATGGCTTATTTATTATATGCGCAAATGCCTCTCTATCATACTGATTAAACGCAAGAGAAAGATAAGCAATTAGATCCTTACAGATAAAATGATTAAAAAAATTATACTCCTTATCAAGCATTGTAAAAGGTATTCTACTCTTAATTAAAGCATCAACTATGCTCATTGATTCCATATTTGTTCTATATAAAATTATGTTATCTCTATAACTATATTTTCCTGTAGCTTCTAAATCATTAATATGTTTAACTATTTCCTCACCTTCAAGTCTTTCATCATAAGGGCATAAGCATTTTATTACTCCATCAGTACTCTTATATGAAATAATTTCTTTCTTATTTCTTTCCTTATTAAATGAAATAACTTTTTTCGAAGCTTCTATAATATTTTTATTACTTCTATAATTAGTTGAAAGATAATATTTAGTTGAATCCTTAAATATTTTATCAAAAGTCACCATATATTCAGGCTTAGATCCTCTAAAGGAATATATACACTGATCTTCATCCCCTACAGCAAATAATGAATCATTTTCATCTTCATTCATCATTCTTAAGAAGTCGATTTGAAGTTGATCACAATCTTGGAATTCATCAACTAAAATATACCTAAATAAACGTCTATATCCTTTTCTTAAATGCTCATTTTGGCTAAATAAATCTAATATTTGTATTGCCACATCATCAAAATCCCAAAGATTATTTTCTTTTTTATACTCAGTGTATTTTTCATAGCATTCAAAAAAAATTTCCTTTTTAATACTTGGAGTAAATTCATTAATACTCATTCTGGACGTCTTAAATAATGAGATATTATTTACTGCTTCTTTTACTTTGTCTTCACTAATATCATCTGAATATTTTTTAAGTACGCTTTCCATTATTTTATTAGTTATATATCCTGGAATTATATTTATACTTCTTCCCTCTCTTGAAAGTATTTTATAAAACAATCCATGAAAAGTTCCAAAGAAGGGACTTCTATCTTTATTAAATGCTTTTTTATATCTATTTTTCATATTCCCTGCAGCGGCTTTTGTAAATGTTAAAACTATTATATTCCCTTCATCTACTTCAAGTTCATCTACAAGATACTTAATTCTATTTATTATTACAGTTGTTTTACCAGAACCAGGAGATGCAACTACAAGAAGATTTCTTTCTTTTGCTGAAACTGCTGATAACTGATACTTGTCTAATTTCATTTCTTGCCCTCCTCT
>JAQXTC010000244.1 GCA_029219285.1 Clostridiaceae bacterium | reverse complement strand
CCGTGTGTTAATCCAGATACATCTTTAATTTCTTTTGATTGTACCCATTTTCCTTCTTCAGGAATTGGTGCTGGTCCATGATTAGCACCTTTAGCAACTACACACATTTCTTCAACTTCTTTTGAATACATCATATATTTTGCTCCTCCCTAATTATTATAGCTTGTCTTCTAAAATAATAAGCTATATTCATACCAGGTCAAAATTTGTCCCACTTGGGATATATTTAACCCTAATTCTATTCTAGCAAATGAAACTCTTTATAACAACAATTATTTAAAAGTTTTTGGTCTTGAAGCATAAAAAATTCTTACTTGAATTATTTTGCTACTTATGTTATTATACTTTTGTCGCTGATTTTGCCGGTATGATGGAATTGGCAGACGTAGCGGACTCAAAATCCGCCGGTAGCAATACCGTGCCGGTTCGACTCCGGCTACCGGCACCAATAGTCAAAGAGAATTTCAATTTTGAGGTTCTCTTTTTTTTATAATCTTAATAATTTATGTACTGATATCCACATCACTCCAACCAGTAATTATATTTTCTAAATTCCATTGACTTTGATCATGTCTAATAAAAACAATTCTTTTTATTATCCTGATTACATTTTATGGTAAAATATATTTATTACAAAAACTAAGGAGTTTTATATGAGTACTTCAAAAAAAATATTTATGTTTATAGGTCTATTATTTATGTTTCTTATGGCTTATGTATTTATACTAAAGCTAACAACCACTTCTAAAGATAGCACTTCAAATAATAATACCAATGAAATTGTCACTAAAGATACTGAAAATGACAAAATAGAAAATAAAGCAAAAAAGGAACCTACAATTGAAGATAAAGCTAAAGAAAAATTAAAAGATTTATCTAATGAAGATAAAGTAGGTCAACTTCTATTGGCACGTTGCCCTGATACCGATGCTATTAATTCTATAAAAAATTATCATCTAGGCGGATATATATTATTTGGACGAGATTTTGATAATAAAACAAAGGAACAGATTAAAAATTCTATTAAATCTTATCAAGATTCAAGTAAACTTCCTATGTTTATTGCTGTAGATGAAGAAGGAGGCACTGTTGTCAGAGTAAGTTCAAATATTAATTTATGTCCCAAGAAATTTGCTTCACCTCAAAATATATTTAATTCTAGTGGAATGGATGGAATAATATCTGACGTTAAAGAAAAATCATCAACCTTAAAAGATTTAGGAATTAATTTGAATTTAGCACCAGTTGCGGATGTATCTACTAATCCATCTGATTACATTTATAGTAGAACTTTTGGAAAACCAGCAAATGAAACTGCTAATTATATACACACTGTTGTAAGTACTATGAATGAATGTAATATTTCCTGCACTTTGAAACATTTTCCTGGCTACGGTAATAATTTAAACACTCATACTGGTATTTCTATTGATAAACGCTCTATGGCCGATTTTAGAAATTCTGATTTTCTACCTTTTAAGGCTGGTATTGATGCTGGATGTGATAGCATATTAGTTTCTCATAATATTGTAGAAGCTATGGATCCTTCTGAACCCGCTTCACTTTCACCTAATGTACATGAGATTTTAAGAAATGAACTCAATTTTAAAGGCGTTATTATGACAGATGATCTAGCAATGGACGCTATAATTCAATATACTAAAGATAAATCTCCTGCTGTGACAGCAATTAAAGCCGGTAATGATATGATTATAGTTACAGATTTACTAAATAGCTATAATTCCCTGCTAGCTGAAGTTAATAATGGTAATATAACGCAACAACAATTAGATGAAAAAGTAACGAGAATCTTAACATGGAAAATGGCTAAGGGAATCATTAACTAATACCTTAGCCATAATTAAGATTTTTCAATTATATTTATATATTAAATTTAAGAAATATAAAACAAAGAAAATTGATATAAAAGTTAATCTACTTCTAAAAAGCCACTTATAGTCTAGAAAAGCTTCATAAATTTTTTTCTCTTTTACTAAATCTTTTGTTGATACGATTATGTTGTATAAATTGTCATAAAGTTTAGTAGTATCCCATTTTTCCTCTCCGTCATAATTCTTTATAAAATCATCCAACTCATCATATCGAACTACAGGTACATCGCTTAATTCATCACCTTCAACTGATACTCTATCATGTACCATAACTATAACATCTATTATTGCATCTTCTTCTATTACTGAACTCAAAGCTTCTCTATTTTTTCGTACAGTTACAACCGGACATGGTATTGGCTCTTTGCCTTTACGAAAATACTTAAACCATTTATTATTTTTTCCTATAATTATATTACCTTTATAATCACATTTTACAATATTAAATATGCCTTTTCTATTTATTACAATATTATCTAAAGTAATTACCTCACCTTTATGTTTTACAGTAACACCATCTAAAGGTAATGCTCCATTCTTGATCTTCTTTAAATTATTATTTACCTTCCTGTTGTATTCAAATCTTCCTTCAAGTACATCCTTACGAACTTTATTATATTTAATAAGAGGGATTATTAAATAAATTCCAAGAGTAACAAAAAAGAATTCACCTGAAGCGCTATTAAATCCAAACTTAAGCATTAATATAGATAAATAATATATTAAATATACCCATATAAAAGCTAGTATAAGAAAAGAAATTCTCTTTACATTTCCCAAAAGCATAGCCTCCTTAACTAATTTTACTTATTAGTTTACCCCAAGGTCTATGCTTTTATTCAATTATGAAAACTAACTTCTCCAGAAGTAATTTCTTTAATATTTCCTTCACTGTCTTCCACAATTAAATTTCCCCTTTGAGATATATCTTTACACTTAATTGTTTCTGATTTATCTCCAAATATAAGCCTACCTGTTTTTCCAAAAATACTTGAATTTTCTCTACATATATCTATAACTTGAGAGATATCATTATTAGTTATAAATTTTGTATACAAATCTTCAAATGTCTCTAAGAATTTTTCAAGAATAATTTCTTTGTTAAAATGCTTATTACATTCAGCCATTAATGATGTTGCTTTATTTTTAATTTCTTCATTAAATTCTTTTTTATCTATGTTAACATTTAATCCTGTTCCCAAGATAATATAATCAATTGATGTGTCATTACATTTCATTTCAGCCAATATGCCACAAATCTTCTTGTTATTTAACAATAAATCATTAGGCCATTTTACTTCTGTTATAATATCTAATGTTTTCAATGTCTCATGCATAGAAGCAGCAGCTATTTCTGTAATCTTTGGAGCTTCACTAGGTAAAAGTTTTGGTCTTAAAATTAAGGTAAACCAAAGTCCTCCTTTAGGAGAATGCCATCTTCTATTAAACCTTCCACTTCCTCTAGTTTGAGTTTCTGCTACAATTAAACTGCCATCTTCTATACCACCTTTAGCTAACTTTTTTCCAAGAACATTTGTAGAATCTATTTCTTCTAAATAAATAACTTTTCTTCCTATATATTTAGTTTTTAAACTTTTTAGAAACCTTTCTTTATTTAATCTTTCTAAATTTCTCATACCTACTATTTAATAACCCTTCTATTTGCACATTTTCAAAGTACTTAACTTTTTTAGCTATTGCATCCTTTAATGTTTTAGCCATAACTTCAGGATTATTTTGGGCTCCTCCCTTTGGTTCTTTTATTACTTTATCTATAATGCCATAATCCAGCAAATCATAACTTGTTATTTTCATAACTTTAGCTGCTTCCTTAGCTTTAGTTACATCCTTCCACAAAATTGTGGCAAATCCTTCAACAGATAACACCGAGTATATAGAATTTTCTAACATCCATACTTCATCAGCTACTGCAAGAGCAAGAGCTCCTCCACTTCCACCTTCTCCAATTACTATAGATAAAATAGGAGTTTTTAATCCACTCATCTCAAATAAATTTCTTGCTATAGCTTCACCTTGTCCTCTTTCTTCTGCTCCAAGTCCACAAAATGCACCAGGAGTATCTATGAAGCAAATTACTGGTCTATTAAATTTTTCTGCTTGCTTCATAAGCCTTAATGCTTTTCGATATCCTTCAGGATTTGGCATACCAAAGTTTCTTGCAATATTCTCTTTAGTATTACTTCCTTTAGCTATTCCTATTACTGTAACATTTACTCCATTAATTGAAGCAATTCCTCCAATTACTGCTTTGTCATCTCCGTAATTTCTGTCACCATGTAGCTCAATAAAATTATCAAAAATATTATCAATATAAAATGAAGCATTAGGCCTTTCATTTAATCTTGCTAACTTCACCTTCTGCCATGGATCAATTATCTTTCCTCTACTCATATTTTTACCTCGTGAAGTAATAATAATTTAGATAAAACATCTCTCATATCTCTTCTTTTAACAATTTTATCTACAAAACCTTTTTCTAATAAAAACTCAGCTTTTTGAAAATTATCAGGAAGTTTTTCATTTATTGTATTTTCTATTACTCTTCTTCCTGCAAAACCTATAAGTGCATCAGGTTCGCTTAATATTATATCTCCAAGCATGGCAAAACTTGCTGTAACTCCACCTGTTGTCGGATCAGTAAGAACTGTTATATATAAAAGCCCTGCCTGTGAATGTTTAGAAAGTGCCGCACTTGTTTTTGCCATCTGCATAAGTGAAAACATCCCTTCTTGCATTCTAGCTCCACCAGATGTAGTAAATATTATAATAGGAAGTTTATTTTCAGTTGCATATTCCACAGCAGTAGTAATTCTTTCCCCTACAACTATTCCCATGCTTCCCATCATAAAATGACTATCCATAATAGCTACTACAACTTTTTTTCCTGTAATTGTCCCAGTTCCAATAGTTACTGCTTCTTCTATATTAGTTTTGTACTTAATTCTTTTTATTTTTTCATTATATCCTGGAAAATCAAGAGGGTTTCTTTCTTCAATATCACAATCTATTTTTTCAAAGCTATCTTTATCCAAAGTATAATTTATACGTTCTTTGGCTGTTAATCTAAAATGGTGTGAACAATTTGTACATACTTTTAAATTTTCACAAAGAAGTTCACTATAAAGTATTTGTCCACACTTTGGGCATTTAACCCACATTCCATCTGGAATATTAGGTCTCTCATCACGTCCTTTTTCTAAATTAACAGTACTTACTGTTGCATATTGTACTTTCTTTTTAGATAAAATCTTTATCATGACTTACTCACCATCTTTTCGGTTAAAAATGATGTATTATAATTACCACTCACAAACTCATAACTATCTAATATCCTTAAATGATAATCTATGTTTGTTACAACTCCATCAATGGAAAATTCATTTAATGCTCTTTTCATTCTCTTAATAGACTCTTCTCTATCTTTGCCATAAACAATAAGTTTCCCAATCATCGAATCATAAAAAGGTGGTATTTTATATCCTGAATAAATAGCAGAGTCAACTCTAATTCCAAATCCTCCTGGAAAATTAATTTTATTTATAGTTCCTGGACATGGCATAAAGTTTTTATCTGGATCTTCTGCATTGATTCTACATTCAATTGCATGACCAGCTAGATTAATATCTTCCTGTCTTAACTCTAACTTTTCATTACAGGCAACAAGTATTTGTTCTTTAACAAGATCTATTCCTGTTACTGCTTCAGTAATTGGATGTTCTACTTGTATTCTTGTATTCATCTCCATAAAGTAGTAATTTCCTTGACTATCATATAAAAATTCTATAGTTCCAAGACTACTATAATTTACTGATTTTGCAGCTTTTTTAGCAACTTCCCCCATCTCCTGTCGCTTTTCTTCAGATAAAACAGTGGATGGCGCTTCTTCTAATATTTTCTGATTCTTTCTTTGAGCAGAACAATCTCTTTCTCCAAGATGAATAACATTACCAAAATTATCTGCTAAAATTTGAATTTCTATATGTTTGGGTTTCTCTACATACTTTTCAATATACATAGTATCATCACCAAAATTAGCTTTAGCTTCAGCCTTTGCTGTATCATAATCGTTAATAAAATCTTCTCCCTTATAAACAACTCTGATACCTTTACCTCCACCACCTGCAGCAGCCTTAATCATTACAGGAAATCCAATATCTTTAGCTATTTCAAGAGCTTGACTACTATCTCTTATTTCATCTTCATAGCCTTCAACTACAGGAACTCCGGCCTTTTTCATTGTTTTTCTCGCTTCTGCCTTATTTCCCATAAGTTCAATAGTCTTAAAATCAGGTCCAATAAAAGTTATATTACATTCCTTGCACATCTTGGCAAAAGTACTATTTTCAGATAGAAATCCAAATCCAGGATGAATAGCATCTGCACCAGTTAAAACACAAGCACTTAATATATTTGGTATATTTAAGTAACTATCTTTTGATGGAGCTGAACCTATACATACGGCTTCATCAGCTAACTTAACATGCATTGCATCTTTATCTGCTTCAGAATAGACTGCAACTGTTGAAATTCCCATTTCCCTACATGTTCTAATTATTCTTATAGCTATTTCGCCTCTATTGGCAATTAATATTTTTTTAATCATATTATCACCTATCCTATTGCAAAGGTTAATTCTCCGAGGCATGCCTTTTCTCCATTTACTGTTGCAATACCTTTTCCTACTCCAATAGATCCTTTCATTTTAATTATCTCTATTTCTAGCTTTACAACATCACCTGGAACTACCTTCCTCTTAAATCTTACTTTATCTAAACCAGCAAAATATGCAGTCTTTCCTCTAAATTTTTCTTGACTTAAAATCGCTACTGCTCCAAGTTGTGCTAATGCTTCAACTAATAATACGCCTGGCATTACTGGTTCTTGTGGAAAATGACCTTGAAAGAAAGGCTCATTTATTGAAACATTTTTAAAGCCTACAGCTTTTGTATCTGTAAGTTCCTCAACTCTATCAATTAATAAAAATGGATATCTATGAGGTATAATTTCCTTAATTTCATTTATTGTAAGCATATATCTTCCTCCCAAAATCCTTATATTACCTTAAATAATTCTTGTCCATACTCAACTACAGCACCATCTTCAACTAAAACTTCTGCTATTTCCCCTGAAAAATCACTTTCTATTTCATTCATAAGCTTCATAGATTCTATAATACAAACTACATCACCTTTATTTATCTTACTTCCAACTGTTACAAAACTATCTTTTTCTGGTGATGGTGACGAATAGAATGTTCCAACTATAGGAGACTTAATAAACTTACCTTCCTTTTTAGCATCATTTAGTACTTCAGCTTTTTCTTTAGTTGCTGTTGCAGTTATCTCTTTAACTGCTTCTTGTTTTACTACATTTACTATTTCTTTATCTTGAGACTTATCTCTTCTTGAACCACTTGTTTTATCAAGTTCAATGTGACATCCATCTAAATCCAGGTCTATATAAGATAAAGTTGATTTATCAATAATATCTATAAGCTCCTTAATTTCGTTAAAATTCATATTCTTCACCTACTTCCACTTTTTAAATAATAATGCTGCATTATGCCCACCAAATCCTAATGAATTAGATAATGCATATTCTATTCCCTTATTTCTTCCTACATTAGGAACATAATCAAGATCACATTCTTCATCTTTTTCTTTATATCCTATAGTTGCTGGAATAAATCCTTCTTCTAGTGCCTTTACACAACTTATAGCTTCAATTGATCCAGACGCACCAAGTAAATGACCTGTCATAGACTTAGTTGATGATATAGGAATATTACCGGCTGCATCACCAAAAACATTTTTTATCGCCTTAGTTTCAAATTTATCATTATATGGAGTACTTGTGCCATGAGCATTTATATATGATACTTCTTCCACATTAATTCCAGCTTCATCAATTGCTAACTTCATAGCTCTTGCTGCCCCTGTACCTTCTGGATCTGGTGATGTTATATGATAAGCATCACATGTTGCACCAAATCCTACTATTTCAGCATAAATATGAGCACCTCTTTTTTGTGCATGTTCTAAGCTTTCTAAAATTAATATCCCAGAGCCTTCCCCCATTACAAAACCACTTCTTTCCTTATCGAAAGGAATTGATGCTCTTGTCTTATCATTATTAGTATTTAATGCTTTTAAATTTGTAAATCCTGCTATTCCAATCTTGGTTATTGGTGCTTCAGCACCTCCAGTTATAATTACATCTGCATGACCATACTTAATATTTCTAAATGCTTCACCTATAGAATTATTAGCTGATGCACATGCTGTTACACATGAATCTGTAACTCCCTTTGCCCCATATCTAATAGCTAAGTTTCCACTTACCATATTAATTATTGACATTGGAATAAAGAATGGCGAAACCCTTCTAGGACCTTTCTCCATTAGCTTCTCACATTCAT
Organism: Clostridiaceae bacterium; assembly: GCA_029219285.1. Classification (GTDB taxonomy): domain Bacteria; phylum Bacillota; class Clostridia; order Clostridiales; family Clostridiaceae; genus Clostridium. Next base: position 8,653 of record JAQXTC010000244.1, on the reverse strand, counting down.
TTTCTATAGTTGTAAGTCCTCCAATACCAGAGCCAACAATAACTCCTAATCTTTCAGAATTAATCTTTTCAAAATCAAGCCCTGCATCTTTTACTGCTTCATCAGCTGCATATAATGCCATTTGACAAAATCTATCTAATCTTCTACATTCTTTCTTATCTATTCTTTCTTCCGGGTTAAAATTTTTAACTTCTCCTGCTAACTTCACTTTGAAATCGGTAGTATCAAATAGTGTTATTTCATCAATTCCACACTTTCCCTCTTTAGTGTTTTCCCAAAAAGTTTTAACATCATTTCCAATAGGTGTTACTGCACCAAGACCTGTTATTACAACTCTATTTTCCATTATTTTTCCTCCTATATAACCATCCCACCATCAACATTTATAACTTGTCCAGTAATATAATCTGCTTCCTTTGATGCAAGAAATGCAATAAGTGATGCAGCATCCTCAGGCTCACCCAACCTTTTTAGGGGTATATTCTTTACAAGTTCGTCTTTAACCTTATCAGAAAGGCAGTCTGTCATATTAGTTTTTATAAAACCTGGGGCAATAGCATTTACATTTACTCCTCTTCCTCCAAGTTCTTTAGCTAAAGATTTTGTCATACCTATAACTCCCGCTTTTGATGCAGAATAATTTACTTGCCCTGCATTTCCATTAACTCCAACAACAGAAGATACGTTTATTATTTTTCCATGTCTTTGTCTTGCCATAACTGATGATACGTATTTTAAGCAATTAAATGTTCCTTTTAAATTAACATTTATAACTTTATCAAAATCCTCTTCTTTCATCCTAAGAATAAGTGAATCTTTTGTAATTCCTGCATTATTTACTAAAATATCAATTTTCCCAAAAGTTTCTTTTGCTACATTTATTAAATTCTTAGCATCTTCATCCTTACTTACGTCTCCATGTACTAGTATTGATTTAACACCAAAACCCTCTATTTCCTTTTGTAATTTTTCTGCCTCTTCCAAGTTGCTTCTGTAATTAATAACTATATCTGCTCCAAGTTTTGCAAGTTTAATGGCAACAGCTTTTCCAATTCCTCCTGTTGCACCTGTAATAACAGCACAGTTTCCTACTAACATTACTTTTCTCCTCCATTTTTCTTATACCAGGCAACAAATTCATTTAAAGTTCCTAGGTCTGATATATTAAAAATATTTACATTAGGACTAATTTTTTTTACAAAGCCACTTAAAGTTTTTCCTGGTCCAATCTCAACAAATGTATCTACTTCTCTTTGGATCATATCTTGAATAATCTTATTAAATAGCACAGGCCTCATAATATGCTCTTTTAATACTTGTTTTATATTATCATCATCTTCATATGGTCTTGCTAAAAGATTAGAATAAATTATTTTATTAGGCTTTAATAATTGAACTTTATCAAGTTCTTTTTCCAATTTTTCAGCTGCTTTCTTTAACATTACTGAATGGAAAGGTCCACTTACTTTTAGTTTTACTCCTTTTCCTCCTTCTTCCTTAGCAATTCTTATAGCTTCTTCTAAAGCCTCATTTTCTCCTGCTATAACAACCTGTCCTGGACAGTTAAAATTAGCACCTTCAACTATTCCTTTAGATGATGCCTTCATACATATCTTTTTAACTTTATCATCATCTAATCCTAAAATTGCAGCCATGCCTCCAATACCTTCAGGTACAGCTTCCTCCATAAACTTTCCTCTTTTTCTTACTAGACGTAACGCATCTTCGAAATTAATTACAGAGCCATATATTAATGAAGAGTATTCTCCAAGACTTAATCCAGCTGTATATTCTGCTTCTATACCTGCTTCTCTAATAGCTTCAAGTACAGCCATATTTACTGTAAGCATAGCTGGTTGTGTATATTCAGTTTTATTAAGTTTTTTCTTATCTCCAACAAAACATAAATCAGAAACTTTTATATCTAAAACATTATCTGCAATATCAAATATTTCTTTACATCTTGGAATATTATCATATAATTCTTTCCCCATCCCAACATATTGTGCTCCCTGTCCAGGAAACATAAAGGCAATTTTATTCATAGCTTTTTCCTCCTATATATCCCATTCCCTATTTAGAAGTTTTTTAGCTTCTTCTATAATTTCTTCAATTATTTCTTTTGATGATTGCTTTTTCTTTACAAGACCTGCAATTTGTCCTGCCATTACAGCTCCATTAACTACATCTCCATCCCAAGCTGCTCTTTTTAATGCCCCAACACCGAAAGCTTCGATTTCTTCAAGTGTTGCAGTACCTTTCTTTTCATTAGCTAAGAATTGACGAGCAAACTTATTTCTTAATCCTCTTACAGGATGTCCTGTACTTTCACCTGTAACAATTGAATCTATATCTTTTGCTTTAATTACTAAATCCTTATAGTTTTCATGAACTGAACATTCTGTTGCACATAAAAATCTTGTTCCTATTTGTACTCCTTCAGCTCCTATCATAAAGCTTGCTGCAAAACCTCTACCATCAGCTATTCCTCCAGCTGCTATAACTGGAATACTTACAGCATCTACTACTTGAGGTACTAAAACCATAGTAGTTGTTTTTCCTATATGACCTCCTGATTCAGTTCCTTCAGCTATAACTGCATCAGCACCTAACTTTTCCATACGTTTTGCAAGAGCAACAGACGCAACTACAGGAATAACTTTTACTCCACTTTCTTTCCACATACTCATGTACTTTCCTGGATTTCCTGCACCAGTAGTTACTACCTTAATTCCTTCTTCACAAACAAGTTTTGCTATATCTTCTGCATTTGGATCCATAAGCATTATATTTACACCAAAAGGTTTATTAGTTAATTTCTTTGCTTTTCTTATTTCTTCTTTTACCCAATCCTTAGGGGCAGCTCCTGTAATAATACCTAAACCACCAGCCTCACTTACTGATGCTGCAAGACTAGCATCAGCAATTCTGGCCATTCCACCTTGTAAAATTGGATATTTTATGTTTAGAAGACTACAAATCCCGCTCACTCCCATAACATATACCTCCAAGATACAAACTATTTGTTTTGTGAATTGATAAAATTAATAACATCTTCAATACAAGTTATTGATTCAGCATCTTCAATTTGAACATTAAATTCTTCTTCTATTTCATTAATTACTTCAAATAAGTCTAATGAATCAGCTTCTAATTCCTCAAATGTAGTTGTTAATTCAACCTTTTCTTCCTCTACTCCTAATTGTTCACAAACGATTGCTCTTATTTTTTCAAACATTTATAATTCCTCCATTTTTTATAAATTAATATTTTCTACCATTCAATTAATATAGAACCATAAGTTAAGCCTCCACCAAAGCCGACTAATATAATTTTGTCACCTTTTGAAAGCATCCCTTTTCTGTTCATTTCGTTTAAAGCTTTAGGTATACTTGCTGATGAAGTATTCCCAAATTTTTGTAAATTCATAAAGAATTTTTTATCTTCTATCCCCAATTTTTGTGCTGCATGTTTAATAATCCTTGCATTTGCTTGGTGTGGAACTATCCATTTTACTTCTTCTAATGTTGTATTTCCTTTTTTAAGAACTTCCTTTATACTGTCCACTATTACTCTTGTTGAAAATCTTAAAACTTCTCTCCCATTCATTATGATATATGGAAGTCGTTCTTCTGAATCTTCACTAAAAGGATTTTTAACACTTTTATCTCCTATAGCCAAGACTTGTCCATCTTCTCCTTCGGATTTTGTACAAATAGATATTATGCCTTGTTCTTCTTTGGTCCCCCTTAGGATTACTGCACCTGCACCATCTCCAAACAGTACAGCAGTACTCCTATCTTCCCAATTAATCGATTTTGATAAAACTTCTGCTCCAACTATTAATACTGTATTATGTCTTCCAGACTTTATCATAGAATCAGCTATGCTTAATCCATATATAAAGCCCGAACATGCTGCAGTAATATCAAAAGCTGTTGCATTTTTTGCTCCCAGCTTATTTTGGAGCAAGCAAGCAGTAGATGGCATATGCATATCTGGTGTAACTGTTGCTACAATAATTAAATCAATATCATCACAAGTTATATCTGAATTGTTAATAGCATCTAATGCAGCTTTATATGCTAAATCTGAAGTATTTTCATTTATTGAAATTCTTCTTTCTTCTATGCCAGTTCTACTTTTTATCCATTCATCAGATGTATCCATAATTTTGCTTAGGTCATCATTCTTTACAATAAAATCTGGTGAATATGATCCAGTGCTTATTATTGTTGAATTTATCATATACATTGCTCCCTTTTTTACTATATTTTATACATTTCCTTGAAATATATATTTAACTTTTCCAATGAAGATATAAGAACTTTTTCTTCCTCTTCAGACATGCAATCTATAGTTGATTTAATCATATCTGAATGAAACTTTTCATGAACTCTATAAACTAATTTTCCCTTTTTAGTTAGTTGAACCATTACTACTCTTCTATCTTCCTCAATTCTTTTTCTTTCAACATAGCCTTTCTTTATCAACTTATTTATTGCAGTTGTAAGAGTACCTACAGTTATTTCTAACTTGCTAGCTACTTCAGACATTGTTTTTGAATCGTAAAGTCCAATAGCTTCTAAAGTGTGAACTTCTGTCAAAGATAAATCACTAAAGTTTCCTTGTGTTAATGACTTCTGTTCTATTTTTAAAATATCATTAAACAAATCCACCAATAATACATTAAGCACTTGTTCACTTTTTTTCATTTTTATCTTCCTTTCATGATGTTTTGTATAACTTGTTTTGATAATCAAAATATACTATAATCAAAATATATTGTCAATACTATTTTGATAATCAAAATATTTTTTGTTAAGGAGGCTTAATTATGCGAATAAGACAAATGCTATCAATATCTATTGGTACAGCCATTTTAGCAGTATGTTCCCAAATTTCAATTCCCTTATTTTTTACACCGGTTCCTATTACATTACAAACCTTTGCTATTATACTTATTTCTATTATTTTGGGTAAACCAGGTGTCATTTCTGTATTAATTTATACTTTATTAGGTGCTTTAGGAGCGCCAGTATTTGCAAACTTTTCTGGAGGATTTAATTCTATAGCTGGTCCTTCTGGTGGTTATATACTTGGATTTATATTGATGTCAATGATAATCAGTTCATATAATCACCAGAAAAAAAATATATTTCTATTTATCATTGCTTATATAGGACTGATTATTGATTATCTTTTTGGCACAATTCAATTAAAAATTTACACAGGTTTATCTTTTTATGAAGCTATAGCAGCTGGTGTATTACCTTTTATAATAAAAGATATAATAATTACATCAATCACTGTTCCATTAAGTTTAAAAATTAAGAAGCTTATACCTTATAGTATATCCAACTCAATAAAAACTAATTAAAAATATACAAGAGCTAAATATTTTTTGATATTTAGCTCTTGTATATTTCTTTATAATTCAACTATTAATTCATCAATTAACTCTTTAACACTCACTATTTTATCAATTCTATAACCATTACTTCCTGTAAAAATAAGTGCATCATTTATATTTCCTTTTACTGCATTTATCAATGCCTTTGTAATACAAAATATAGTGGTTGCTGGATTACACTTTTTAGGATTCAAACATTTATAGCACTTAGTAACCTTTTTACGATCACCTGATAATTCATTAATAAAGCTATTTTTTATTGCTCTTCCTGGTAAGCCTACAGGACTTTTTATTATGGTAATCTCTTCTTTTTTACAATTTAAGAATGCCTCTTTAAACTTAATATCAGCATCACATTCATCAGTACATATAAATCTTGTTGCAATTTGTACTCCTGATGCGCCAATTTGTAAAAACCTTTTTATATCTTTACTAGTATAAATGCCACCTGCAGCAATCACCGGAACCTTTTTCTCTATACTGCCTTTTTCCATTTCTCCTAAAATATCTTTAACTATATTTTCTAAACTTTCTTCTTTTTGAGCCAATACCTCATCTAACTTAAATCCCAAATGCCCTCCAGCCATAGGTCCTTCAACCACAATAAAATCTGGAATATAATCATATCTTCTCTTCCATGTTTTGCATATAACCTTTGCTGCTTTTGCCGATGAAACTATTGGAGCAATTTTAACATTACTACCCTTAGTTAATTTAGGAAGATCCATAGGTAATCCTGCACCAGAAATTATAATATCAGCACCACCTTCAATAGCTGCATTAACTAATTCTTCATAATAGTTTTGAGCTACCATTATATTTACACCAATAATACCACCATTAGAAATTTCTTTAGCTTTTTTTATCTCCTCTTTTAATGCTCTTACATTAGCTTCCTTTGGATTTCTTTCAAAATCCTTTTCTTTAAAACCTACTTGTGCTGCTGAAATAACCCCTATTCCACCACATTTGGCTACCGCTCCAGCAAGAGAAGATAATGATACACCAACTCCCATTCCACCTTGAATTATTGGTATATTAATTTCCAAGTCTCCTATTATTAATTTTTTCATATCTCCACCCCGTTTATTTTGATAATCAAAATATTTTACTGTAAAAACATTTCTTACTTAGGTAAGTATAATATAAAAAACTATAATTACAAGTTATTTATTCTTATATTAATAAAACTTATTTTCATGTTTTTATGTCTTTTTATTGCAAAAAGTGACTATAGTCCTGTCTTTTTTATTACTCTAGCCCCATTACCTAATAGTTTTTTTTTGTTAAAATTATTTGTAAAGAGGGGAAAGATTAAAATATTTTTATCATTAATATTACTAAATATTATTAATGATATAAATGTTTATAAAAAAGTTAACAATAAAATTTAAATAAAAGTCTAATTGTAAATAATTCCAAAAGAAGAATTACCTAATTCCTGATAGGTAATTCTTTTTTCTTATGTTCTAAATAATCTTTTTACGAATATATTAATATGGTAATTTACTATACTTTTAGGAGGTTCCATTCTATGAAGAAAATAAAAGTTATTATCGTTCTTCTTATGACATGTTTATTGTTAAGTTGTGATTTATCAAAACCTGAATATCTACATTGGGATTCTAAAAAAAATAATTATTATTATACTAACGAACTTTATTCTAAACTTAATAATAATAATTTTTCAATAAAGGTATTTGATACTAATCTATATAAAAATATTGAAGTAAATGAAAGTGAGAATAAGATTGTAGAAAATTTTATTCATTCCTTAACCCATGAAAACTTCCAAGAAGATGGTCTTCCACAAGACATAGAACCATATCAATTACGTATATCCTTCGAAGACGGTTCAAAATATATTATCAATGTTTACAGCTATGATATTATTTCTTTATATCCATGGGATGGCAACTATAAAGAGGATATTATAAATATGACTAACATACCACAGAAATATAACTTATATGACTTTTGTAAACATATTGATAAAGAATCAAAGAATGCAAAATAACCTTCTTAGTTTTGATAATATATTTATTGTTAGTTAATTTAAACTGTTGTAAAATACTTATATCACATGAAATATAGGAAGGAGTAAGTATTGATGATTAAAGTTGATTTTCACACCCACACCACTTCATCTGATGGACAACTAACACCAACAGAGATGGTCACTAGAGCCTTTAATCTTAACGTGAAATACTTAGCTATAACAGATCATGATACTATATCAGGACTAAAAGAAGCACAAGAAATCGCCTCATCTCTAGATATTAATATTATTCCTGGAATAGAATTATCCACTACTCACAATAATGAAAGTATTCATATCTTAGGTTTTTTTAAAGATAAAAGTTATGATAATGAAGATTTTATTAACTTTTTAAATTGTTTAAAAGACCAAAGAATTTCAAGAGCAAAAAAAATGGTAGATAAACTTAAAGAAATATTTAATATTGAAATAAACTTTGAGAATGTATTACATAGAGGTAAAGATGTAATCGCTCGTCCTCATATTGCAAGAGAAATAATTTCTGCAGGTTACCCATACGATATGAACTATATATTTGATAATTTTATAGGAAAAGATTGTCCTGCATTTGTATCAACTAAAAAAATCAGCACTGAAGAAGGTATTGATATTCTTCATAATTTAAATGCCCTAGTTTTCTTAGCTCATCCAAAACTAATAAAGAAATCTCCAATTGATGATTTTTTAAAAATGAATTTTGATGGAATAGAAGCAGTATACTTTCAAAATACTTCAGATGAAGAAAAGTATTATTTAGACATAGCTCATAAAAATAACTTATTAGTAAGCGCAGGTTCAGATTGTCATGGTGATTTTATTAATGATTTACGTCATGGTGACATAGGATGCATGAAAATTGAAAGTGAATTAGTAGAAAAATTATTAACAAAACTTCGATAAAAAAAATAACAGTCATATAGTTATTATGCTATATACTGTTATTTTTTATTTTTTATTTTTAATTCATTCCTGCACCCAAGTCATTACCAAGATTACACGTATATCTCCATTGAATATTATCTCCATTTTTCACTTTGTATTCTGCACATCCGTAATTGGGATATGTTCCATTTACATTGTACATCCAACCACTATATCTGCCACAATCTTTTTCTTTTAAATTATTTATACTAACTACATATCCAGAAGTTTGCACTACATTTACTCCTGGCAAACTAAGTAATACATCCATAACTGTTTGC
>JAQXTC010000243.1 GCA_029219285.1 Clostridiaceae bacterium | reverse complement strand
TGAAGACAATTTCCCTAATGTAAAACACTGTATGGTACATGTGAATCCTGTACAGGAAGTAATTCATAGTTAGAGAGAAGAGAGAAGACTGGGTTACTCTGTTATCTTAGATTCATTCAATTGCTGGTGTATTTCTTTTTGCAAGAATAACGCTTAGAGAAGAGAGAAGACCGAGTTTATCTGTTATCTCTGATTTATTTAATTACAAGTACTCTCTCTTTCTCTCTTCTCTAAAAAATACTCCTGATATACGAAATACTCTCCCAAGTTAATTATTCTTCCATTTCAAATGCTCTCGCTCTTCTCTCTTAGCCAATAAATTTTTTATTTTGGTTCTACAGCAAGTTTAAATCTAATATTAATGCTATTGTATATTAATTGTTTTGAAAGAAGTAACTATGAAAAGTGTAACTAAAACTTGGATGGATACTACTAGAAGCGTAAGTTATATTGAAAATCTACATCTTGATAGCAAGCATTTATGGAAAAGCTTAAAAGTTGAAGTTAAAGTTCTTAATAAAAGTAAAGCAGGTCTTATGTTAACTGTTCTTGAAAATGGTGCTTTAGCTGAGCCACTACCTAATTACACTATTGTTAAAGCAAACAAACCTTTTGTATATGAAATAAATATAAATAAAAAGGTTCCAATAGTCATTTGTGGCTTTGTATGTGGTAAAAGCCTTTTTAAAAAAGCAAACATTTTAGTAACTGTTACTGGTAATTATGATGGATAAAGTTTTAGACTTACCTTGTGATAAGGTAAAGAAAATATTATGGAATGCAACTCAATATGCCTATTCTTTAAAAAGTGATAACTGTTTCAAAAATAACTTTCACTATAGAGAGTATTATAATGAAGCTAAATTTAAAGGCAAGGTATATGGCTATGTAAATAAAAAAAATAAGATAAATGCATGTATTGTAGGTATTAGTGATATTGGCTTAATCATTGCTTTTAGGGGTACTGAATTTGAAATAGCTGATTGGATTAATAATATAGATGCAAAATTAACTCCTTATCCACCCTATGGCAATGTTCATAATGGCTTCTTAAATTCAATAGAAAGTATTTGTGACCTAATTCTAGATAGCACAGAAAAGCTATTAGAAAAAAATTTAGTAAATAAAATTTATATTACCGGTCATAGTAAAGGTGGGGCTTTAGCAATTTTAATGGCCACTAAAATGCCGAAAAGATTAGTTGATAAAATTTGTGTAATTACCTTTGGTTCTCCAAGAGTTGGGGATGATGACTTTTGTAAAAATTATAATTTTAAGGCGTTTAGATATGAAAGTTTTTTAGATTTAGTACCTCATCTACCCTTTTCTAAAGAGGAACTTTTGCTTATTCCAAGGCTTTCACCTATTTACTCAAAGATTATGCCCATAACTATAGGAGCTTTAAAATCCTTTAAACAAATTGTTAATGCCTATGGTAAATTACCTCCATATACATCAAATGGGACTTATATATGTATAAAAAAGCCCCATAGTAAGTTTAGTAATATTCCAAATTTCGTTGATTCTTCAAAGGGAAGTTCATTAAATTCTTTAGTAGCCATAGAATGGATGATGCGTACTAATTATATACGAATTATTCCTTGTACCCATTCTAATGACTATAGTTTTTGATCTTGGGGAATATAGACAACTATTCTAGTGCCAATGTCTTTTCTACTTAATACTGAAAAATAGCCATTATGATTATCTACAATCCATTTAGCTATGGAAAGACCAAGACCTGTACCACCTGTTTTTCTTACTCTTGATGTATCAGCTCTAAAAAATCTATCAAAGATATGGGGGATATCATTTTCCTCCATTCCTATTCCATTATCCTGAACTAACAAATATATTTCATCATTCTTTTTGCCAAAGGCTAATTTTATAGATTCCCCTTTTGGGGTATATTTTTTTGCATTTTCTATAAGTATGCGCATAACTTCCTTTAACAAAGATTCATCAGCAAAAGCTGAAATTTCTTCTTCACCTTTAAGATAATATATGTGATCTTCATCAATCATTTTCGATTCTTCTAAGACTTCTTTCATCATATTAAGAAGGGAAAAGTTTTTAGCATTAACCTTTGTTTTACCATTAATACCTCTTGCTAAAAATAGAAGCTGCTCCACTAAAATCTTCATATTTTCAGATTCTGACTTTATGGCATCTATAGATTCATTTAGGACTTTTTCATCCTCTTTGCCCCATCTATCAAGCATATTAGCATAACCTTGGATTACGGCAATTGGTGTCCTAAGCTCATGGGAAGCATCTGAAACGAACCTTGCTTGCTGTCTGTAGGATTCTCTCATTCTTTGCAGTAAATTATTAATGGCATTTTCAAGGCCCGATAGTTCATTATCCTCTATATGAATATTATCATTGGAAGCTGTTGGACTAATTTTAAATATAGCCTCTTCGATATCTTGCATTTTCCTTTCATCAAAGGTCATTTCACTAAGTTTCTCTGCTTTTTCTGCAATCTCATTTAAGAAACGTAATTTCCTTCTTATTTTACTGGTTCCAAATATTAATTCCTTTAATATCATTAATCCTTCTAAAGATAAAACATATATGGAAACGTTCTCCATAATAGAACAAAAACTTGTAGCATCAACTCTTAGTGTATCTCCATTAACTGTACACTCATAAACTGCAGTTTCTAGAGGATAAAAATCATAAGAACGCTTAGCATTTATTGTAAACTCACCAAAATAACTTTGTTCTACATTTATTGTCCAAAAAATTGTCACTAATGCTATTGTCACAATATCAAGAATTAAAAACTTCCAAAATAACTTGCTTATAAAGGATGAATTAATTCTTATAGCTGTTGATTTAACCTTTTTAAATTCATTATTGTTATTCATCCTTAATTACATACCCAACTCCCCTTACTGTGGTAATAATTTTGGTATTAAACTTTGTATCTATCTTAGTTCTTAAATAACGTACATAAACATCAATAATATTGGTTTCACCAACATAATCATAACCACATAAATTTTCCATTAATATATCTCTAGTTAGAACGATATTTTTATTTTTTAATAGTATTTCCAGAAGATTAAACTCTCTGCTTGTTAAGACAATTTCTTCATCTTTATACATAACTTTATGCTTTAATTTATCTAAGGATAAATCTTTAAAGGTTAGTATTTCTGCCTCTTTCTTAACAACAGTTCTCTTTTTTAAGGCTGTTCTGATTCTAGCTAGAAGTTCTTCAATGGCAAAGGGTTTGGTAACATAATCATCAGCTCCAGCATCAAGACCTGAAACTTTATCCATAACTGCATCTCTTGCTGTTAACATGATTACTGGCATATCTGAAGTCTTTCTAAGTCTTCTAAGAACTTCAAGACCATTAAGCTCTGGTATCATTATATCTAATAAAAGCAAATCAGCTTTGCCACTTTCAGCTAGCTTTAGCCCTTCTCTCCCATTATTTGTTTTTATTACTTCATAACCTTCATGAACAAGTTCTAATTCAATGAATCTTGCTATCTTTTCTTCATCTTCAACTATTAAAATCTTAGTCATTTCCTATCTCTCCTATTTTCTTTTCTCTCTTTGATATATCTTGAAATTTTCATTAAGATTTCATTAATCTTACTATCTTCCATGCCCTCTCCCTCAAATCTATATTGAAAATCAAAGAAAAATCCTATAAAGACTGCTGGAACAAATACTCCAAATGCAAAAATCAAAAGCACTATTATTACTGTTAGTGGTAACTTAAGTATGGTTTTGTCATACTTTTTCACTAAAAAGTCAATTTTATTACATTTATCAATAAGAAAACATATAAATTCAATGACTCGCTGACCTGAATTTTCTCGTTTATATTGTTTATATTCCTTGTATTGCTTTTTAGGCAAAACTGTAATTTCATTCTTTTTATAATTTTCATTGGTGAAATATTCACTTCTATTTGGTTTATTTATTTCTCCTTCTTCTTCTAAATGGACAATAGCATCTAATATATCATAATCAACTTTTTCTAATGTAGCTTTACATATGTCATAATCTAAATTTGTTTTATTCTTTAACTTATTTATAATTTTTTCTTTATCCATAAATGTTCCTCCATTATAAGGACATGCTATGTTTAAATTATACCATTATTTACAGTTTCTTATACAAAAAATGACTATTACATCTTAAATGTATTGATGCAATAGTCATCTTTTAATTTTATATTAGTTTTTATAACCATCTTTAAATTCATTTTTTATATCTGA
>JAQXTC010000242.1 GCA_029219285.1 Clostridiaceae bacterium | reverse complement strand
TTGGATAGAGATTCTCGTGAAAGAAGAAATGAGATTCAAAGGCTTGAAAGAAGATTAATTCAAAGGGAAGAATCATTAGACAAAAAGTCTGATGCACTTCAAAGAAAAGATGAGGCATTAAATGATAAAATTTCTGAAGTTAATAATATGGAAGAAAAAATAAAAGAGCTTGCTAATCAAAAAAGAACAGAACTTGAAAGAGTTGCTGGACTTTCAACAGAAGAAGCAAAGCAAATATTATTAGAAGAAGTAAGAAAAGAAGTATCACATGATGCAGCATTAATGATTAAAGACATTGAAGGAAAAGCAAAACAAGAGGCTGATAAGAAGTCTAGAGAAATAATTACTACTGCAATACAAAGATGTGCAGCAGATCATGTTTCTGAATCTACAGTCCATGTGGTTGCTTTACCAAATGATGAAATGAAGGGTAGAATAATAGGTAGAGAAGGAAGAAACATTAGAACCCTTGAAACATTAACAGGAGTTGATTTGATTATTGATGATACTCCAGAAGCAGTTATTTTATCAAGTTTTGATCCAATAAGGAGAGAAGTTGCTAGAATAGCACTAGAAAAGTTAATAGTGGATGGAAGAATACATCCAGCTAGAATTGAAGAGATGGTTGAGAAAGCTCAAAAAGATGTAGAAAATGATATTAAAGAAGAAGGAGAACAAGCAGCTCTTGAAACTTCAGTACATGGACTACATCCAGATATAATAAGACTACTTGGAAGATTAAAATATAGAACTAGCTATGGACAAAATGTTTTAAAACATTCCATAGAAGTTTCATATTTAGCTGGTTTAATGGCTTCAGAATTAGGTTTAGATGTTACTCTAGCTAGAAGAGCTGGTTTGCTACATGACATTGGAAAGGCTGTTGATCAAGAACAAGAAGGCCCACATGCATTAATTGGTGGAGATATAGCCAAGAAGTGTCACGAATCACAAATTGTAGTAAATGCTATCGCAGCCCATCATGGGGATGTGGAGATGGAATCTTTAGAAGCAATCCTTGTTCAAGCAGCAGATGCTATTTCTGCAGCAAGACCTGGAGCTAGGAGAGAAACCTTAGAAGCATATATCAAACGTTTAGAAAAATTAGAAGAAATTGCAAATTCTTATGAAGGTGTAGAGAAGTCATATGCAATTCAAGCTGGTAGAGAAATTAGAATTATTGTTAAACCAGATCACGTCGATGATATTGGTACTGTTCAATTAGCAAGAGATATAGTCAAGAATGTTGAAGAACAGTTAGAATATCCAGGACAAATAAAAATCAATGTTATTAGAGAAACTAGAGCAGTTGATTTTGCTAAATAAAATATTAAAGATGGCTAAATATTAGCCATCTTTTTTCTTTTGATTTTTTGCAAAAAAATTAAAAGAAAAAGAGGATTTTAAAAATAAAGATAGAATATATAAAATAAAGTAGGAGATTTTAAATCTACCCAATTATGTAAACGATTAGTAATATGCTAGGAGGAATAATAAAAATGGAAGTATTAAAGGTATCAACTAAGTCAAATCCTAATTCTGTTGCAGGTGCATTAGCTGCAATAATCAAAGAGAAAAATATTGTAGAGATACAGGCAGTAGGAGCAGGAGCAATAAATCAAGCTGTTAAAGCAATTGCAATTGCCCGTGGTTTCGTGGCACCAAGCGGTAAAGATATAGTATGCATTCCAGCTTTTACAGATATTGAAATTGATGGAGAAGAAAGAACTGCAATAAAATTAATTGTACAACCAAGATAAATTTTAAAGTACTTAGGATTTAAATTGAATTTATAGGGTATTGAAATTATTTTCAAAGTCATATATAATAATAAAAGTTAAGTGAATACTTATATATAATAGAAGAGGTGAAAACAATGGTTTCAAAAGAAGTTATAGTAAAAAACGGAACTGGTTTACATGCTAGACCAGCTACATTATTAGTAAAAAAAGCTTCATCTTTCAAATCAGATGTAAGCATTGAATTTAATGGAAAGAAAGCTAATGTAAAAAGCTTAATTGGTGTTTTATCATTAGCAGTAACTAAGGATTCTGTAATTAAAGTAGTTGCTACTGGAGACGATGAAGCTCTAGCTTGCGAAGAAATTGCTAAGTTAATAGAAAATCTTGAAGATTAATTAGAGAGGGCTCCATTTATGGAGCCTTTTTTTATTAATAAACTTATTTGTGTAAATTAATATCAAAAAATGATGTAAAACAGAATGAATTATGGTATAATACGAATGAAATAAAATTAATTAAAAAAATTATTCGTATGGAGGCAAAGAATGAAGGATTTATATAGCTCACCACTAAATTCAAGATATGCATCAAAAGAAATGAGTCACATTTTTTCTGATGATATGAAATTTACAACTTGGAGAAAACTTTGGGTTGCACTTGCAGAATGTGAAAAAGAATTGGGGTTAAATATAACAGACGAACAAATAAATGAGTTAAAAGCTCATATAAATGATATAAATTATGATGAAGCTGCAAAGAGAGAAAAAGAAGTTAGACATGATGTAATGAGTCATGTTTATGCATATGGATTACAATGTCCTAATGCAAAAGGAATTATTCATCTTGGAGCTACAAGCTGTTATGTTGGGGATAATACAGATATAATTATTATGAAAGAAGCCTTACTTCTTACAAAGAAGAAGATGGTAACAGTTTTAGATAGATTAAGCAAGTTTGCTTTGAAATACAAAGATATGCCAACTCTTGGCTTCACACATCTACAACCAGCTCAATTAACAACAGTAGGTAAAAGAGCAACACTTTGGATGCAAGATCTTGTAATGGATATTGAAAATATTGATTTTGTTATCAAGAATCTTAAGCTTAGAGGTGTAAAGGGAACAACTGGTACTCAAGCAAGTTTTATGAATCTTTTCAATGGTGATGAAAAGAAGGTAAAAGAACTTGATCATATGGTTGCATCGAAGATGGGATTTGCAAAGAGTTTTGGTGTAACTGGTCAAACATATCCTAGAAAGTTAGATTCAATAATTTTAAATACATTGTCAGAAGTTGCCCAAAGCTGCTATAAATTCTCTAATGATTTAAGATTATTACAAAATATGAAGGAAGTTGAAGAACCTTTTGAAAAACATCAAATAGGATCATCTGCTATGGCGTATAAGAGAAATCCAATGAGAAGTGAAAGAATGGGTGCTCTTGCAAGATATGTAATAGTAGATTCATTAAATCCAGCTATAACAGCTTCCACTCAATGGTTTGAAAGAACATTAGATGATTCAGCCAATAAGAGAATTTCTGTAGCAGAAGCTTTCTTAGCTTTAGATGGGGTACTAAATTTATACATAAATATATCTGAAAATATGGTTGTATATGATAAAGTTATTGCCTCACATGTTAAACGTGAATTACCTTTTATGGCAACTGAGAACATTATGATGGAATCAGTTAAAAGAGGCGGAGATAGACAAGAGTTACATGAAAGAATAAGAGAACACTCAATGGCAGCTGCTCAAAGAGTAAAAGGTGAAGGTCTTGATAATGACTTAATAACTAGGATTGAAAATGATGATTCATTTAATTTAACTAAGGAAGAAATTGAAAAGATCATCGATCCAACAAAATTTGTGGGTAGAGCCCCAAGTCAGGTAACAGAATTTATTGAGGAATATGTTGCCCCTATAATTGCAGATAATAAAGATGCAATAGATATACACAGTGATATAACAGTTTAAAATATTAAAAAGATAATTTTTTAAAAGCAGATGAGTTAAAAGGCATCTGCTTTTTTATATAAATAAATTTTTAATATTTATTTAGCAATTAAATTTGGGATTATGTGTTATAATGTAATAAACAATGTAATTGTTTACAAGGGCGTAGGGGTGTTGGAATGAAAAAATATATTATAGCTATAGATCAAGGTACAACAAGTTCAAGAGCTATCATTTTTGATAATGAACAAAATATAATAGGTATAGTTCAAAAAGAAATAACTCAAATTTATCCTAAAGAGGGCTGGGTTGAACATAATCCAATGGAAATTTGGTCTACTGTGTATGGTGTTTATAAGGAGGTTATGGCAAAACACAATATAACTCCAGATGAGGTTGAATCTATTGGAATAACTAATCAAAGAGAAACAACAATAGTGTGGGATAAAGAAACTGGAATCCCAGTTTATAATGCAATTGTTTGGCAATGCCGTCGTACAGCCAAAATTATTGAAAGTTTAGAGAATGAAAAATTATATATAAAAAAAGCTACTGGATTAATTCCTGATGCATATTTTTCAGGAACAAAAATAAAATGGATTTTAGATAATGTTAATAATGCAAGAGAAAAAGCTGAGAATGGTAAGCTGTTATTTGGTACAGTTGATACTTGGTTAGTATGGAAGTTTACAAATGGAAAGTGCCATGTTACTGATTATACAAATGCTTCTAGAACAATGATTTACGATATAAGGAATTTAAAATGGGATAAAAAGATTTTAGAATTGCTTAATATACCAGAATGTATGCTTCCGGAAGTTAAAAGTTCTTCAGAAGTCTATGGAGAAACAGAAGATGGTGTAAAAATAGCAGGTATTGCAGGAGACCAACAAGCTGCATTATTTGGACAGACTGCATTTTCTGCAGGTGATGTTAAAAACACATATGGTACAGGTTGTTTTTTATTAATGAATACTGGAGATAAAATAGTCGAAAGTAATAATGGTTTACTCACAACAATCGCCATAGGAATTGACAATAAAATTGAATATGCTCTTGAGGGATCAGTATTTATTGGAGGTGCAATAATTCAGTGGCTTAGAGACGAACTTGGAATAATAAAAGATGCAGCAGAAAGCGAAATACGTGCAAGGTCAGTTGAAAATAATGGTGGAGTATATATTGTACCGGCATTTGTAGGCCTTGGTGCACCCTATTGGGATATGTATGCTAGAGGAACAATAGTAGGTCTTACTAGAGGAGCTAATAGAAACCATATTGTAAGAGCTGCATTAGAGTCAATTGCGTATCAATCTAAAGATTTAATAGAGACTATGAAAAGAGATTCCGGTATGTCTATAAAATCTTTAAGAGTTGATGGCGGGGCTAGCAAAAACAGGTTCCTAATGCAATTTCAAGCAGATATAACGGAATGTACTGTGCTTAAACCAATAATTTCTGAAACAACAGCTCTTGGAGCAGCGTACTTAGCAGGTCTTGCCACAGGATTTTGGAAAAATAAAGATGAACTAGCGAATAGGTGGACATTAGGTGAAAGTTTTTTCCCAAGAATGGAACAAGATAAGAGAATATATTTATATAAATGTTGGAGGAAAGCTATCAATAGATCAATGAAGTGGGTAGATTAATTTTTCTATTCATAAGTATTAAAAGGAGTTAGAGTATGGAGGATGTTGTAATTATTGGAGCTGGAGTTATTGGAGCTTCTATATTTAGAGAACTTACTAAATATAATGTTAAAGTTACTATGATCGAAAAAGAAAATGATGTAGCAATGGGAACATCTAAAGCTAATTCGGCAATTATACATGCAGGATTTGATCCTAAAAAAGGCACAAAAATGGCTGAATTTAATTTGCAAGGCAATAGAATGTTTGAAGGATTATGTAAAGAATTAGATGTGCCTTTTAAAAGAAATGGTGCACTGGTATTAGCTTTTAACAAGAATGATTTAGAAACTATAAAGAGACTTTATGAAAATGGAAAAGCTAATGGAATCGAAGGTCTAGAATTATTAAATCGAGAAGAAGTAATAAAAAAAGAACCCAATATTTCTGAAGAGGTTAAAGGTGCATTATATGCTCCAACTAGCGGAATAGTAGGTCCTTTTGAATACACTATTGCTTTGGTTGAAAATGGAATTAAAAATGGTGGGAAGTTGCTACTAAATTCTAAGGTTATTGATATCGAGAAAGAAAATGAATTTACTATAACTACTGAAGATGAAAGAAGAATAAAAACAAGGTTTGTTGTTAATGCTGCAGGTTTATATGCGGACAAAATACACAACATGGTTTGTGAAGAAAAGTTTGAAATTAACCCACGAAAAGGGGAATACTTTGTTTTAGATAAGTTAGAAGGTAAAAAGTTTCATCATACATTATTTCAATGTCCATCTAAATTTGGAAAAGGAATTCTTGTAACTCCTACAGTCCATGGAAATCTTTTGATAGGTCCTAATGCAATAGATGTAACAGACAAAGAGGATATAAGTACTGCTGGTGATGATTTAAATATTATAAAAGAGACTGCTATTAAAACTACAGAAGTGATTAATTATAAAAATGTTATAAGAAATTTTGCAGGGCTTAGAGCAATACCTAATGTTGGTGATTTTATTATTGAAGAAAATGACAAAGTCAAAGGATTTTTTGATGCTTCTGGAATGATGTCACCTGGCTTATCTTCAGCACCTGCTATTGCAGAAGAGATAGTAAGGCTATTGCAAAATTCAGGACTTAGTGGCGAAAAAAATGCTTTTTTTGATGGTAAAAGAAAACAGATTATATTTATGAATTTAGACGATAAAGAAAAAAACGAACTTATAAAACGAAATAAAGCATATGGTCGAATAATATGTAGATGTGAACAAATAACAGAGGGAGAAATATTAGAAGCAATAAATAGATCTTTTGGAAGTATTACTATTGATGGAATTAAAAGAAGATGTCGACCTGGAATGGGAAGATGTCAAGGTGGTTTTTGTGGTCCTAAGGTTCAAGAAATTATTGCAAGAGAATATAATAAAAAAATGGAAGAAATTGAACAGGATAAAAAAGGTTCTTATATTCTAATTGGAAGGTCAAAATAGGTGAAATATGAAATATGATTTAGTTGTTATTGGTGGGGGACCTGCAGGACTTGCTGCAGCATGTAAGGCATATTCTTGTGGTATAGATAATATATTAATTATAGAACGTGATTTTGAACTTGGAGGGATTCTAAATCAATGTATTCATAATGGGTTTGGAATCCATACTTTTAAAGAAGAGTTAACAGGGCCTGAATTTGCTGATAGATTTATACAAAAGCTTTTAGATACCAAAATAAGTGTTATGTTAAACACTATGGTTTTGCATATAGATAAAAACAAAATAATTCATGCTCTTAATGATGAACAAGGGTATTTTTCAATTGAAACAACAGCTATAATTTTGGCCATGGGATGTAGAGAAAGAACTATAGGTGCTATAAACATTCCAGGAGATAGATGTTCTGGTATATTTAATGCAGGAGCTGCTCAAAAATATATAAATATAGATGGATATATGCCAGGTAAAGAAGTTGTAATATTAGGGTCAGGGGATATAGGTCTAATTATGGCTAGGAGAATGACTTTAGAAGGAGCAAAAGTTAAAGCAGTTATTGAATTGATGCCATATTCAAGTGGTCTTACACGTAATATAGTGCAATGCTTACAAGATTATAACATTCCACTATATTTATCACATACAATTACTAAAGTTAAGGGAAAAACAAGATTAGAAGAGGTTACGATAAGTAAAGTTGATAGTAATAGACGTCCCATAAAAGGTACAGAAAAAATCATTAAGTGTGATACGCTTTTGTTATCAGTTGGGCTTATACCCGAAAATGAATTATCTTTTAATGCAGGAATTGAAGGTGATAAACGGACTAATGGATTGATTGTCAATGAATCAATGGAAACATCCATACCTGGAATATTTGCTTGTGGGAATGTTCTTCATGTTCATGATATAGTAGATTTTGTAGTAGAGGAATCTGAAAAAGCAGGATATTATGCTTCATTGTATATAAATAAAAAGTTACAAGATGGAGTAGAGTTTGAAATAATAAATGGAGAGGGAATCGGGTATACAGTTCCACAGAAATTTTCTAAAAGAAGAATTTCTGAAGATTTAAACATATTTTTTAGAGTTACGAATAATTATAAAAATAAAAAAATTAATGTTTATTCAGAGGGTAAATTAGTTTGTAGTATAAAGAGACAATTTTTGGTTCCAGCTGAGATGGAGAGAATTACACTTAATGAAAAGGTTTTAAGTAAAGTTGAAGGTAATATTATGGTAAAACTTGAGGAGGATGAAAAATGATTAGAGAGCTAGTATGCATCAATTGTCCAAGAGGTTGCCATTTAAAAGTAAATACTGATACGTTAGAGGTAAGTGGGAATACATGTCCTAAAGGTGAACAATATGCATTAAATGAAGTAAAAAATCCATTAAGAATTGTGACAACAACAGTAGTGGTAGAAGGTGGAAATATAAAAATGCTTCCAGTTAAGACTGATAAAGCAATACCTAAAAAGCTTAATTTTAAATGCATGGAACTTCTAAAAAATGTAGTAGTTAAAGCACCAGTTAATGTTGGGGATATATTGATATTTAATATATTAGGAACTGACGCTAACATAGTTGCTTGTAAAAAAGTATTAAAACATTAATTACATGCATATTTTAATTATATTTTGCAAATAATGATTATTAAATTAAAAAGGAGGTTGATTTTATGGATTTCAATAACTGTGTTCCATCATTGGACAATTATGTAGCAAAATATATGGATGAAAATGGATGTTCTTTTGAAGAAGCATGCGAAGAATTACATCTATGTAGAGAAGACTTTATGAATAAAGAAAAATTTGATGCTTAGAATTAGAAATGCTGTTGCCAAGACAACAGCATTTTTTTATAGAAAAATATAAGGAATGAATAAGAATGTATGTTCTGGTTAAGTATTATAATATATTTATGATAATATATTAAGTGAAAATGTATAGGAGATTAAGAATGGAAAAAGCATTAAATTTATTAAATAAATATTATGGATATAAAGAATTTCGTAAGGGGCAAGACAAAATTATTTCTAAAATTGTAAAAGGTAATGATGTACTAGGGGTTATGCCTACTGGTGCAGGGAAATCTATATGTTATCAAATACCTGCACTAATTTTTGATGGTGTAACACTTGTAATTTCACCATTAATATCACTTATGAAGGATCAAGTGGATTCATTAAAAACAAATGGAATAAATGCCGCCTTTATCAACAGTACATTAGATTCTAATGAACTAGAGGCTATTTTGTATGACTTGCGTAATAATAAAATTAAAATATTGTATATAGCACCAGAAAGACTTGATTCATCAAAATTTATTGAGATAATTAAAAACACTAATGTATCTCAAATTGCAATTGATGAAGCTCATTGTGTAAGCCAATGGGGCCATGATTTTAGACAAAGTTATAGAAAAATTGCCGATTTTATTAGTATATTTGAAATCAGGCCAGTAATAACTGCTTTTACTGCTACAGCTTCCAATGAAGTGAGAGAAGATATTATAAGATTATTAAAACTTCGAAATCCTGAGGTATTTGTAAGTGGTTTCGATAGAGAAAACTTAACTATAAATATTATAAAAGACGGTAGTAAAGCTAGGTATTTAAAGGAGTATATAAAAAAGAATTGTGAAGAATCAGGAATTATATATTGTGCTACCCGTAAGGAAGTAGATAAAATTTATGAAGAATTAAATGCTAATGGTTATAGGGTTGGAAAATATCACGCAGGACTAAGTGATGAAGAAAGGAAAACTTATCAAGAAAAATTTATTAACGATGAAATTAATATAATGGTTGCTACTAATGCTTTTGGTATGGGCATTGATAAACCAAATATAAGATATGTAATACATAATAATATGCCACAGAGCATAGAAGCCTATTATCAGGAAATAGGTAGAGCAGGGAGAGATGGAGAAAAAAGTGAATGTATTTTATTATTTACTCCTGGTGATATTCATATGCAAAAGTTTTTAATTGAAAATGGTATTAAGAATGAAAGCAGAAGAGAAATAGCATTTAAAAAGCTTCAAGATATGGTTGACTTAGTTTATTCATCAAGCTGTTACAAGAAATTTATACTTAATTATTTTGGTGAAGACTTAAAGGAAGATTGTAACAACTGCAATAATTGTTTAAGTGAAGGAGAAGTAGTTGATAAAACAATAGATGCGCAAAAAGTATTATCATGTATTGGAAGAATGAAGAGGGGCTATGGTACTAATATGGTAGTAGATGTACTCAGAGGTTCTCAAAATAGAAAGATTATTGCCTTGGGGTTTGATGAATTATCAACTTATGGGATTATGAATAATTACAAAAGAGAAGATTTAATAAGCTTTATCAATACTTTAATTTCTCATGGGTATTTAGATCATATAGAAGGGACATATCCAGTTATAAGGTTAAATAGTAGATCCGTTTCTATATTGAAAGGTGAACTAAAGGTAAAGCTAAAAGAAAATAAAGTTAAGGAATCAATATTTGTTCATAATGAATTATTTGATATTCTTAAAGACCTTAGATATAGTATTGCAAAGGAAGAAAATGTACCACCATATGTTATATTTGGAGATAAGACATTAAATGAAATGTGTGTTTTATATCCTACTAGTGAAGCCGATTTACTTAATATTTCTGGTATAGGTGAAGTAAAAATTAAAAAGTATGGTAAAGAGTTTATTGAAGTTATTAAAAAATATGTAATAGAAAATAATATAAAAAAAGATCAAGTAAATACTAATTTAAATACTAATGATAGGTTTGATGTTGTTACTAACGAAAAATTATATGCTGAACTGAGAGCATTAAGAGAAAAATTAGCTCAGAAAGAAAATAAATTACCAAGTTATATAATAAGCCAGAACACACTTAAGGAAATAAGTGGTAGATACCCTTTGGATGAAAAAGAATTGAATGATATAAGTGGGTTAGGACCTAAAAAGATAGAGATGTATAGTGATGAAATTTTACAATTAGTGAATAACTTTGTTAGCGAAAATTCAATTGAATCAAAATTTGAATATAGAGATAAACGAAAGCTTTTTATTGATGGTGAAGGAAGAAAAAATGATGAAATTTCTATCTCACTACTTGAAGAGGGCATAGATATTAATACTATATCAGAAAGATTAGAGGTGTCAGTTGCAACTATTTTGGGTTATGTAACTAGTTATATTAATGAAAATAATAATATTTTATTTGAGATTGATTTATCACAATTTTATAATGAGATAGAAGAAAAAGAAATATTAAAGGCTTGTAAAGAGTATGGTATAGATAAAGTATCTGAAATCAAAAAACATATTGAAAAAAGCATAAAATATGAAGCAATTAGAGCTGTAATATTAAAACATTATTATAATATATGTTAGTATAAATAAGGATGGAAATTATGATTTCCATCCTTATATTTAACACTTTCTAGTTTGTTTAGAATTAATTTGATCTTTTTCGTTAAAAGTAAAATGTGAAGTAGGTGTATTAAATGATTTTGATTGATCAGGCATCTTAATTCCGTTTGATTCAATAGAACCATCAGTTCTATGTTGTTTATTATTATTCTTCATAATTTAAACCTCCTTTTGTTTAGTATATGTAAAAAAACAAAATTACAATCGAATTTTATTGTTTTAAATAGATTATTAGCAAATTTTATGATAAAATATTAATGTAATTAATATGAGTATTGAAGGGGGATAATTATGGCTAAAATTGTAGCATGTAATTTAATAATAAAAGATGACTTTCATAATGTTTTGATTTTAAAAAAGAAAGTAAAAAGAGGAGAAGTTGAAACTTGGTCGATTTTAACACAGAAAATTAGAGGGAAAGAAAGCCATGATAAATGCATTACAAGATGTGCTAAGGATAGTTTAAAATCAGTAGTATTTGACGTAGAACCATTTAAAGAATTCATAAGTAATGAAGAAGCAGATGAAAGTGTTATGGTATACACTGGTAGAATTAAGGAGAAGATAGTATTAGATAAGAATTATAAAGATAGTTCTTGGATTGGTGTTAGAAATTTAGAAAAATATAACCTTTCTGAACTTGATAAAAAAATATTAGAGGAATATTTTGCTGAATAACATATAAAAATGAGCTAGTTAGTACTAGCTCATTTTTAATATGTTATATGAATAATTCTGAATTTATCATAAAGGATAGGATAAATTTCGCTTAATGGATAATCTAATTTATTATAGCTATGACAACAATATAAACAATCACCATTTGATAGAACTTCTGTTATTATACCAGAGTGAGCATAGTAACCTTTTGTATTTGAGAAAAATTGTATTATAGAACCTTTTTGAAAATCAAACTTATTATCTGATTCATGTCCATAAGATTTTCTTAATAAATAATAGTAGAGTTCAGTTACTCTAATCCAAGTACCAGTATAAGGTTGCCATGAGTTACTTAGTGGTAAATTCCCTGCAAAGAGACATTGTGATACGAAATTAGTGCAATCACCACCTTTATCTGAAAAATCTTTATATAATTTATTGGGTTTTAGAGCATAATTTCTAGCATATTCAACTGCTTTATTTACATTATAATTAATAGAAAAATTCTTACTGGTATTTCTGTAATTATTATTTTTAAGTTCATTGAATGATGAGAGAATATTATCTAAATTATTTATTTTTGCTTTCCAATAAGAAGAATTATCAAAAAGGTTATATGATGGTGCTTTATTATTAACAAGCTTTTCATAAAGGATAGGTTGTAGTTCTTTATTAACTATATTATTAATTTTCCATTTAGGACTTTTAGATAATTGCAAATATAGTTCCAAAATTTCTTTTGAGTTTTTAGTACTATTAGAATCCATAAGAGTAAGTGAATGATTTATTTTCAATAATATAGTGCAATGATCTTTGATTTTATTAATTTTAATTCTTTTTAGCTTGTAAGTTTCATTTAGGATTTGAGATTTAGTAGCCTGTCGCCAAAGATACTTAAAATCGTTTTGCAAAAGTATTTCCTTAATTAAATTAGAGTTATCTATATATTTTGATAAGTTTTCAGCATTTAGTTTATCTTTCTGCTGAGATAGTATTTTTAAGAATCTAAATATTTTAAAACGTAACATAAAAAACACCTGCAAATTTTAATTTAATTACTTCATTATAAGTGTATGGAATTGATAGTAGATAGGTGATATAATATAAAAAAATATCTTTTTAAGCTGGAAAGGATAAAAAATGAAAATAGCTTTATTAATAATACTATTTATAATGATTGCAACTAATTTTTACTGCTTTTATAAAAGTAGAAAATATTTTAAATTAGTTATAGGAAATGATGAAGAATCAAAGAAAAATTATAAATCAGGTATGAAATATATTAAAATTTCTGTAGTTGTATCATTTTTAATATGCTTAACAGGTACTACAGCTGTTATATTATTAAAATTTGTAGCAAAATAATTTATTGAAAATAAAGGGATTGATATTTATCAGTGCCTTTATTTTTTTGCACTGAATAAAATATGTAATCAAATTTTTTAATTGAGGAATACTATTACTGTATTTATTTTGATAAGGAGGTTATATATAAAAATGAAAAAGTTTAGATGTACAGTATGTGGTTACATACATGAAGGAGATGAAGCCCCAGTAGAATGTCCAATTTGCAAGGCACCTAATAATAAATTTGAAGAAATAAAAGGGGACTTACATTGGGCAGATGAACATGTTGTTGGAGTAGGAAAAGATTTAGCATCTGATATAATTGAAGATTTAAGAGCTAATTTTATGGGAGAATGTACTGAAGTAGGTATGTATATAGCAATGAGCAGACAGGCTGATAGAGACGGATATCCTGAAGTTGCTGAGGCATATAAGCGAATAGCTTATGAAGAAGCTGATCACGCTTCGAAGTTTGCAGAAATATTAGGTGAAGTTCTTGTTGCTGATACTAAAGCTAATTTACAAGCAAGAGTAGAAGCTGAATATGGTGCTTGTGCAGGTAAAAA
>JAQXTC010000241.1 GCA_029219285.1 Clostridiaceae bacterium | reverse complement strand
TTACAGGGACTAATGGAAAGACTACAACTACAAGACTTATAAGTCATGTATTAAGGGGTATGGGTTACAAAGTTGGAATGACTTCTACAGAAGGAATATTTATAGATGGAAAGTGTATAGATAAAGGAGACGATTCTGGTTATAATAGTGCAAAATGTGTGCTTATGAATAAAGATGTAGAAGTTGCAGTCCTTGAAACTGCAAGGGGTGGGTTAATAAGAAAAGGTTTAGCATATGAAAATGCAGATGTGGCAGTTATAACCAATATAACAGAAGATCATTTAGGTTTAGATGGCATAAGAGATATGGATGATTTGGCTTTTGTAAAATCACTAGTAGGAGAAGAGGTAAAAGACGAAGGATATGTAGTATTGAATGCAGATGATGAGTATAGTAAAAAAATAATTAGTAGAATAAAAGCAAAGAAAATATTCTTTTCTAAAAATAAAGAAAATGAACTTATTATTCAATCAATTAATGATAATGGCATTGTAGTATATACAGATAAAAACTCCATATATGCCGTTAATGAAGGAAGAAAATATAAAGTGATTGATGTTGATAAAATACCTATAACTTTAGGGGGTATTTTAGAATTTAATATAGAGAATGCTATGGCTGCATGTGGGGCTTTGATTGGTATGGGAATTGATTATTGTATGATATCAAAGAAATTTAAGACATTCAAACTTGATGAAGAATGTTGTTTAGGAAGATTTAATGTGCATAATGTTAATGGAGTAAAGGTTATATTTGACTATGGACATAATATAGATGGTTATAGAAAAGTGCTAAAATGTTTAACAAAGATAAATAAAAAGAATCTTATAGGTATAATTGGAGTACCTGGAGATCGTGAAGATAATATGATAACTGAAATTGGAACATTATGTGGTCAAAATATGGATAAGATTTATATAAAGGAAGACATAGATAGAAGAGGTAGAAAAAAAGGGGAAGTAGCTGAGCTTTTAATGAAAGGATTAAAAGAAAGCAACAATACAAATTATAAAATGGTTTTAAATGAAGTAGAAGCACTACAAGAAGCATTAAGTAAAGCTAAAATGGGTGATGTAGTAATAGTGTTTTATGAAAAAATTGAACCACTAAAAGAATTAATTAGCAAATGTAGAAATAGTAATTATATACGAAAATTATCTAATCTTTAGATTAAGGGCTAATGCTAGAGCATTAGCCTTTATTATTTTTTTTGCCTATGATAGAATTGGTATTAAGAATTATTAATCGAAAGGAAGAAAAAGATGAAGGGGAAGGCTTATGGAAAAGTCAATATATCTCTAGATATAGTTGGTAAAAGAGAAGATGGATATCATTTATTAGAAATGATAATGCAAAGTATAGAGTTATATGATGATATTAAAATTAACAAAATTGATAAAGGAATAAAATTAAAGTGTAATAAGCCATTTATACCTGTGGATGAGAGAAATTTAGCATATAAAGCTGCTGAATTAATGATAAATACATATAATATAGAATCAGGAGTATCCATAGAAATAATTAAAAATATTCCTGTTGCAGCAGGTCTTGCAGGAGGAAGTGCAGATTGTGCAGCTGTATTAAGAATGATGAATAAGCTATTTAATATCAATGCCTCGGATAAAGAGCTCATGGAACTTGGTGTTAAGCTTGGTGCAGATGTTCCTTATTGTATAAAAGGGGGTACAGCTCTTTGTAAAGGAATAGGAGAAGACATAACAATGCTTAAGCCTTTTAAGAATAAAATAGTTCTTTTAGTAAAACCTCCATTTGGGGTATCTACTAAAGAAGTGTATAAAGAGTTTGATTTAAATAAGGTAAGAGTTCATCCCAATACAGAAGTATTAATAGAAAAAATGAAGAAGAATGATTTATATTATGTATCGAAAAATATGAAAAATCTTTTAGAAAATGTAACACTAAAAAAGCATAGGACACTTTGTTCTATTAAGGAGACTATGATTAAAAGAGGTGCTATAGGGGCTATGATGAGTGGTAGTGGTCCAACAGTTTTTGCATTTTTTGATGATATGCAATTAGCTCTAAAATGTTATGATGAAATGAAGTTAAAATATAGTGATACATTTTTAACAAGAACTATATAAATGATATGAATAGAAAACTTCTTTGTGGCAATAATGATAGCCATAAGGAGGTTTTTTTATGAAGAAAATTGTGATTTTTTTAATGATTTTATGTATATGTGGGAGTGTTTTTACTGGATGTACAAGCTATCAAGAAAATGGTGGAGAATATATATATAATTATGATGATGTTAAGGATATTTTAATAAGGTTTCATGTTATAGCTAATAGTGATACTGATGAAGATCAAAATTTAAAACTAAAAGTTAGAGATAAAGTTATTGAATATTTATATCCTTGCTTAGAGAATTCTAAGTCAATTGATGAATCTAGAAAAATACTTAAGGATAATACCAATAAGATTAAAGAAATTGCATTAAATGTTATTAAAGAAAATGGATATGATTATCCAGTTACAACAACATTTTCTCATGAAAATATACCAGAAAAATCTTATGGGAATATAATCTTACCACAGGGAAACTATGAAGCATTCAGAATAATCATTGGTAATGGAAGTGGACACAATTGGTGGTGTGTAATGTTTCCACCTTTATGTTTTATAGATGTAAGCAAAGGGAAGGTTGAAGAGGATAAAAGTAAGAAAGAATTAGATGATCAAATAGAAAGAAGTAAGGAAGAAAGTAGCACTGAAAATGATGAAAATGATGATGAAGATATACATGTAAAGTTTAAGATAGCAGAAGTTTTTGATAGTCTTTTTAATTAATACTTGATAAAAGTTGATAATAATCATAAACTAATATTTATGAGTAATAAAATTGGATTTATTAGGAGGATTAATTATGACTAGAGCTTTAGCTATGGTGTCTGGTGGACTAGATAGTATATTGGCAGCTAAATTAATTAAGGAACAAGGTATAGAAGTAATAGGCGTATGCTTTAAATCATATTTCTTTAATGAAGAAAATGCAAGGAGAATGTGTGAACAAATTGGAATTAGATTAGAAGTTGTTAATTTTTCTGAAGAACACTTCGAAATGGTCAAGAATCCAAAGCATGGATGGGGAAAGAATATGAATCCATGCATAGATTGTCATGCTATGATGATGAGATATTCAGGAAAGTTATTAGAAGACCTTAATGCTGATTTTATAATAACAGGGGAAGTTTTAAATCAAAGACCAATGTCTCAAAATAAACAAGCTTTGAATACTGTTAAGAATGAATCAGGATTTAAGGATAAGATATTAAGACCTTTATGTGCATTAAATTTAGAACCAACGGAAATGGAGTTAAATGGACTTGTAGATAGAGAAAAACTTTTAAAGTTATCAGGAAGAAATAGAAAGCCACAAATGGAATTAGCAAAGAAGTGGGGAATTAAGGATTATCCATCTCCAGCAGGTGGATGTAGGCTTACAGAACCAAATTATTCTTTAAGACTTAAAGATGCACTTGATAGAAAAGGTGACTTAACTGAAAAAGAAATTTTATTATTAAGATATGGAAGACACTTTATAGCACCTTCTGGTACAAAGATTATAGTTTCTAGAACTGGAGATGAAGGAAATTTAATAAAAGCATTATTAGATGAAAATGATACTATGCTTTTATCAATAAGTCATATGGGAGCTTTAGGTGTTATTCCAGGACAAGCAACAAAGGAAGATATTGAATTAGCAGCCAAATTAACTGCAAGATATGGAAAAGGTAAAGATGCAGAAAAAGTTACATTTAGATATGGTAATTTCGGGACAGATTTTAAGAATACTATAGATGTAAAACCGGCTTCTAATGAGGAGATAAATGAATACCTATTACAAGGTAAATAGGAGGCATTATGGAAAAAAGAGCAATTATAAGTATAATAAGTAATGCTATGGTACAAAAAGGTGATGACAACATAGAAGTAGTTTCACCAGGAAAATTCATAAAAACTGAGGATGCATATAAAATTGTATATGAAGAAAGTGAAATTTCTGGTATGAAGGGTACCACTACATATCTAACTATTAAAGATGAAGAATTAATTTTAGAAAGAGAAGGAACAACAGCAACAAAGATGGTATTTAATGAAAATGAACCATCAGTTTGCATGTATCAAACTCCATATGGACTTCTTCAGGTAAGTATATTAACTAAAAAGCTTGAGGTAAATATGAAAGAAGATGGGGGAACTGCTAAAATTGATTATTCAATGTCAGTTGGTGGAGAAGTATCAGCTGAAACTAATCTAAAAGTAAATGTGAAAGTACAAAACTAATTAAAAGTTTCGTTCATAAAGTGTTATGGACGAAACTTTTTGTGATTATATGTATAAAAATAGGTAATAATTATAATATAAAATTATAAGAGGTGTTTATATATGAATCCTAATGAGCGATATATAAAAATAATAGAGACCTTATCATCTTATTATGGTATGAATGAAGATGAATTAATTAAGTTATTAACACAAAAGGAAAATAAGTATCTTTTATTATTATTTTTAGATAAATACAAATGTTTAGATAAAGAAAATTTAATGAATGTTTTTAAATATAAGAGTATGAAGAGTATTTCTTACAATCTAAAAAAAGCTGAAGAAAAGCTTTTAATTAACAGAGATTTTAGAGAAAAGTTTTTTGAAATTGAGCAGAACTTGTTAAAATAACTAATTATGATTATAATTAGTTATATATTTATGAATACATATCTTATTTCATTTCAAGTGCATTCAATAATATTTTCATGAAAAAAGTATTTCAATTAGATATTTTTATTTGGAGGTGTCATTTTGACAAAAGAACAATATGAAAGAATGACTTTAGTAGAATTGAAAAATGTAGCTAAAGAATTAGGCGTAAAAAATATTACTAAGTTTAAGAAAAGTGAATTAATAGAAGAGGTATTAAAGCTTAAAGTAAATAGCATAAATAAAGATGGTGTGATTTTAAGAGAAAAGATAGCACCTAAAGATCATGAAAATAATTCCGAGGTGAAAACTGAAGAAAAAGCTGAAAAAAAAGAACAGTTAAGAGGAATGATAAAAGAATCTAATAGTGTTAGAGGAATACTTGAAATTCTTGAAAATAATAATTTTGGATTCTTGAGATGTAAGAACTACTTAACAAGTAGTGAGGATGTTTATGTATCACCATCACAAATTAGAAGATTTAATTTGAAAACAGGTGATGAAGTAGTTGGTAAAGTTAGAGAAGCTAAAGAAGGAGAAAAGTTTAAAGCATTACTTTTTGTAGAAAAAGTAAATGGTGAAACTCCTGATAAGGCTGTTGGAAGAAAAGCTTTTGAAAATCTCGTGCCAATATATCCAACTGAAAGGTTAAGACTTGAAACAACAAATTCCAATGATTTGTCATCAAGATTAATGGATATAGTTTGTCCTATAGGCAAAGGACAAAGAGGTGTTATAGTTGCTCCACCTAAAGCTGGTAAAACAACTTTATTAAAAAAGGTTGCACAAAGTATAACAACTAATCATCCAGAAGTAGTATTATTGGTATTATTAATTGATGAAAGACCAGAAGAAGTTACAGATATGCAAAGAAGCATAAAAGGAGAAGTAATTTATTCTACATTTGATGAAGAACCTCAAAATCATGCTAAGGTATCACAAATAGTTTTAGAAAGAGCTAAGAGAATTGTAGAACAAGGTAAAGACGTTGTAATACTTTTAGATAGTTTAACAAGACTTGCCAGAGCATATAATTTAACAGTTACTCCATCAGGAAGAACATTATCTGGAGGCTTAGATCCAAGTGCATTAATTATGCCTAAGAAATTTTTTGGTGCAGCAAGAAATATTGAAGATGGTGGAAGCTTGACTATTCTTGCTACAGCATTAGTTGATACAGGTTCAAGAATGGATGATATGATTTTTGAAGAATTCAAGGGAACTGGTAATATGGAAGTTCACTTAGATAGAAAACTTCAAGAAAGAAGGATTTTCCCTGCTATAGATATTTATAAATCAGGAACTAGAAAAGAAGATTTATTATTGTCTTCAGAAGAAAAAGAAGTTGCATATACAATAAGAAGAACTATGAATAGAGACGGTAATATTGAGAGTATAACAGAAAATTTAATAAATATGCTTCATAAAACAAAGAATAACCAAGAATTTATAAATACTTTTGAGAAGAATAATATAGTAAAAGAGAATATAAGATAATTTGTGTAAATTGTTTTATTAATTCATTCAAATCAATGCTCATACACATGTAGGCAACTTTGCTTACGGTTCTAATAAAAATAACAGATACCTTAATTAGTATCTGTTATTTTTTATCAATTAATTTATCAGCAACATTAATTATAGATTTTAAGGAATAAGATGCTGCTAATACTTTTAATTTTTCTCTCATTCTTTGTAATTCT
The DNA here is from genome assembly GCA_029219285.1 of Clostridiaceae bacterium. Taxonomy (GTDB): domain Bacteria; phylum Bacillota; class Clostridia; order Clostridiales; family Clostridiaceae; genus Clostridium. Next base: position 14,740 of record JAQXTC010000241.1, on the reverse strand, counting down.
TCTGGATTTTCAATTAATTTATTGACAGTTGAATTAATATCACTATAATGCTTAACATAGTAGGCATAACCGTTAGATGTCAGAAACTCTGTATTTTCCATCTCTTGTCCAGGTATTACAAATGGGATGATTAATGGAAGATTTTTAGCTATAGCTTCAGTAACTGTTAACCCTCCAGGTTTGGAGATTAATATATCAGAGTATTCCATAAAAGAAGCTATATCGTTAGAAAAACCTATTATATGAAGTTTTTTATTTGGAAAGTTTAACTTTGCTTTTTCATCTAAAGTTTTTTTCAAATGTTCATTGTTACCACATACAACAGTTATCCTAAGTTTATGACTATTCTTTAAAAGTTCATCTAAAACATAAGAGATATTATTAAGTCCCATACTTCCACTCATTAATAAAAGATTAAAATAATCATCATTTTTTACATATGGAATATTGATGTCTTTTTCAAAGAAACTTTCTTTTATAGGGATTCCTACTGGATATATAATGTTAGCATTAATTCCACGTTTAACTAAAGAATCCTTTGTAAATTCGCTACCTGTTATGTATGAATCAACTGAAGAATTAACATAAGAATAATGTGCTTTAAAATCTGTAACAATAGATATAAAAGGAATAGTCATTCCTTTGCGTTTTAAATGACTTATTATGTTAACGGTGAATGGATGAGTTCCAATAATAACATCAGGATTTTCTTCATTAATGATTTTCAACATTTTTCTTGTTGTCTTTAAGAAGAAAATATAATCTAATTTATTTATTGCCTTTGAATCGGTAAGTTTATAAAACCAACCATATATATTAGGTATTTTAGATGCTAGTATTTCATAACCCCAAACTATTATCTTATTTAGTAATTTATTAGTTTTTTCTAAAAAATCACGTTTGACACAAGTATAACCTGATTCATTGAATGCTTCGATTAATGAATTTGCAGCTTGATTATGACCTTGGCCTGTTGATGTAGTCAAGATTAAAACTTTTTTCATTCAATTCACTCACTTCTATATAAAATGTATTCTTTACATATTTTATCACTATATATGTAAAAAATCTAAAAATTAACACTATAATAACAAAGAAAATGGGAAAGACGAAGTCTTTCCCTAAATTTCTTATTTACCTTGATTAAGGTTGAATCTCTTGTTGAACTTATCAACTCTACCGCCGACGTCCATAATCTTTTGCTTACCAGTGAAGAATGGGTGGCATTTAGAGCATATTTCTACTTTAAGTTCTTTTTTAACAGAACCAGTTGTAAAAGTATTTCCACATGCACACTTAACCACTGCGTCGTGATGGTATTCAGGATGTATGCCTTCTCTCATTTATTTCACCTCTTTCAAAAATGACAACATATCATTGTTCTTATGACTACTAGAGTATATCATAGCGAATTTTTAACGTCAATAAATTAATTATGGTATATAAGTAAATTTTAATTTATATTAGTAGAGTTTTTTTTCTTGATTTAAAATCATCTTTTTAATCAAATAATAAAATGCTATAATCATGTGTAATGACATATTAAGGAGAGAATACATAATGAGCAAATTATACTTTAGATATGGGGCAATGAATTCTGGAAAGTCAACGCATTTAATGCAAGTAGCTTATAATTATGAAGAAAGAGGAATGAAGGTAATTTTATTAAAACCTCAAACAGATAAAAAAGGTGGAGAAAAACTTGTATCAAGATTAGGCGTTGAGAGAAAAGTAGATATGGTTATTAGTGATGAGGATAACATATTTTTAAGAATAAACAACAGACTAAGAGAAACTGGAAAAATACATTGTATATTAGTAGATGAAGTACAATTCATGAAAAAAGAACAAATTGATCAGCTTTTTGAAATAGCAGTAAAATTAGATATTCCAGTAATATGCTATGGTTTAAGAACTGATTTTTTAGCTAATGGATTTGAAGGTAGTGAAAGACTATTATTAGTTGCACATAGTATAGAAGAAATGAAGACTATATGTAAGTGTGGAAATAAAGCTATTTTTAATGCTAGAAAAGTTAATGGAAAGTATGTATTTTCAGGCGAACAAATAGCAATTGATCATATAGATAATGTAGAATATGAATCTTTATGTGGAAAGTGTTATTATAAATATAAGGATGAGCAATAAGTAAAAGTTAGAGGGTGGAGTATGAAAAAGTGTGATGTTGGCGGGCAGGCTGTAATAGAAGGCGTAATGATGAGAGGCAGTAAAGGACTAGCAACAGCAGTAAGAAAAGAAAATGGGGAAATTGAAACAAAATGTGAAAATATAGTTCCTATAACTAAAAGATATAAATTTTTAAACATACCTTTTATAAGAGGTATATTTGTCTTGATAGATTCTTTGAGGGTTGGCATAAACTCTTTAAATTATTCAGCATCTTTTTTTGAAGATACAGAACCGTCAAAGTTTGAAAATTTCTTGAAAAATAAATTTGGTGAAAAAGCTAATGGTGTTATCATGGCATTAACAATGATTGTAGCTTTTGCATTTTCTATTGGGATATTTGTAGGAATACCAACTGCAACAGCATCTTTATTTGAAAAGTTAGGATTTTCAGATTTAGGGTTAAATATTCTTGAAGGTTTTATAAGAGTATTGATATTAATCATATATATATGGCTAATTAGTTTAATGGATGATATTTATAGAGTATTTCAATATCATGGAGCAGAACATAAAACTATATTTTGTTATGAAGCTGAGAAGCCATTAACAGTTGAAAATGTAAAATCATTTGGCAGATTTCATCCAAGGTGTGGAACTAATTTTTTATTTTTAACAATGTTTGTAAGTGTTTTTGTTATTTCTTTTACTGGATGGGGTGGATTTTTAGAAAGAATAATAATAAGGATATTACTATTGCCTGTGGTTTCAGGAATAACTTATGAAATTATAAAATGGCTTGGTAAAAGTAATAGTAAGATTTCACAAATAATAGCATGGCCAGGATTGCAACTTCAAAGATTGACAACAAGGGAGCCAGACGATAATCAAATTGAAGTTGGAATAGCATCCTTAAAGGCAGCAGAAGGAATAGAGGACTAAAATATGACTATAGGTGAATTACTTAATTTAGGAACAAAAGTTTTATTGGAAGTTGAAATAGACACAGCACGACTTGATTGTCAACTTTTACTTGGGAAAGTATTAAATAAGGAAAAACTTTATTTAATGATGAACAATGATGAAGAAGTATCAAATGACAATAAGGAAGAATTTTTGAAAATTTTAAATAAGAGAAAAGCAAAAATGCCAATAAAATATATTCTAGGTGAAGGTGACTTTATGGGATTAGATTTTTACGTAGAGGAAGGAGTTTTAATTCCAAGAAGTGATACTGAAGTTTTAGTAGAAGATACCTTAGCAAAAATTTCAGAAGATGCTGAAGTTAATATTTGTGATTTATGTTGTGGTACTGGTGCTATAGGTATTTCATTAGCTTATTATAAGAAAAATATAAAAGTAGATTGTATAGATTATTATGATATTCCCGAAAAGGTAACACAAAAGAATATTATTAGAAATAATCTTGAAGATAGAGTTAATTTTATAAAAAGTGATTTGTTACTAGAACCAATAAAACAAAATAAAAAATACGATATTTTAGTATCTAATCCGCCATATATAAGGGATGAAGAAATAGATACACTTATGAGTGATGTAAAGGACTATGAACCTAGAACAGCTCTTAGTGGTGGAAAAGATGGTCTTGTATTTTATAGAAAAATAGTTGATGATAGTATTAAAGTTTTAAAGGGAAATGGAATACTTTCTTTTGAAATAGGATATGATCAAGGTGAAGAAGTTAAGAATCTTATGATAGCTAGAGGTTATAAAGAAGTAAAAATTATTAAAGATTTAGCTGGTCTTGATAGAGTGGTTACAGGAAAGCTTTGTAATATTGATTAGAATAGGCAAATTGTGATATAATACTAAGATGTGAAAAATGAAAGTACGGAGTGATATCATGTTATTAGATAAATTAGCGTTTATAGAAAACAAGTACGATGAATTATCTGTTAAAATTAGTGATCCATCCATAATGGCAAATCAAAATGAATGGAGAAAGCTATGTAAAGAACATGCAGATTTAGAAGTAATAGTTGCATCATATAAAGAATATAAACAAGTTATACAAGATTTACAAGATAATAAAGAAATGTTATATGAAGAAAAAGATAGAGAAATGCGTGAAATGATGCAAGAAGAAATCTCAAGTCTTGAAAAAAGAGAAGAAGAATTAGAAAATCATATTCAAATTCTTTTACTACCAAAAGACCCTAATGATGACAAAAACGTTTTTGTTGAAATTAGAGCTGGTGCAGGTGGAGAAGAAGCAGCACTATTTGCAGCTAACCTTTTCAGAATGTATACAAAGTTTGCTGAAAAAAATAGATGGTCTGTAGAACTTATGAGTTCTAACGAAACTGATATTGGTGGATTCAGAGAAGTTGTATTTATGGTTAAAGGTCATGGAGCATACTCAAAACTTAAATATGAAAGTGGAGTTCATAGAGTTCAAAGAGTTCCAGATACAGAATCAAGTGGTAGAATACATACATCTACAGCAACAGTTGCAGTTCTTCCTGAAGTAGATGACGTTGAAATTGAAATAAGACAAGAAGACTTAAAGGTTGATGTGTTTAGAGCATCAGGTAACGGTGGACAATGCGTTAATACAACAGATTCAGCCGTAAGAATGACTCACTTACCAACAGGTATAGTAGTTTCATGTCAAGATGAAAAGTCTCAAATAAAGAATAAAGAAAAGGCACTTAAAGTATTAAGAGCTAGACTTTATGAAAAAGCTGAAGCTGAAAGACATGCTGGAATAGCTGAAGATAGAAAGAGCCAAGTTGGTACTGGAGATAGAAGTGAAAGAATTAGAACTTATAACTATCCTCAAGGAAGAATAACTGATCACAGAATTGGTTTGACATTGTATAAATTAGAAACTTTCTTAGATGGAGATATAGACGAAGTATTAAATGCATTAATAACAGCAGACCAAGCAGAAAAAATGAAACAAATGGGTAATACTGAGGAATAACAATAATAGGGTCTTACATTTTTAATGTGAGACTCTTTTTCTAAAAAAATGCAGAGTGTATTATAAGCATTAAGAAAAGAGGACTTATGTTGTGGATATATATAAGGCATTGAAGAAGGAAAGTAAGTCAATTAAAAGATTTTACATAATAATGATAGTCTTATTTATTATTCTACCTTTAGCAGTATATTTAACAGGGCTTACAAGTATTTTTTATTTAAGTTATTTGACATTTATGGAATTTTTGATATTTGTAGCGGTAGTAAATAAGTTGAATTATACTACTATAAGATATTCATGCAATAATAATAGACTTAAATATAAGAGTGGAATATTCTCCAAAGATAACCTGATTCTTTGTGACAAAGTAGCTCTTGTTCATACAGAAAAAATGGAGCAAGAAATGGAGATAATAATTGTTACATCAGTTAAGTTTAGGAATAGAGGATTAAAACTTGTTACTGATGGTTTTTTAAAAAGATATAAAGCTATAGAGAAAGAATATTCAAAGCTAAAAAAATTAAATCCAGATACACTTTTTTACTATCAAATTATAAGGAGAGGCGGATTGAAGAAATATCTGCTTCTTGATTTAATATACAAAAATTGTGTTAAGGCTGTTTATACTGAAGAAGGAATTCAGAATATAAAAATAGCAAGAGGACAAACATTAGTATAAGAAGGAAGGAATTAGCGTTGGAAACTAAAGTAGCCATAGTTAAGGATTTAGATAAAGATATAAAATATATAGAGGAAGCTGCACAAATTATAAAAAATGGAGGAAACGTTGTTTTTCCAACTGAAACTGTATATGGATTAGGTGGAGATGCATTAAATGTTGATGCTGTAAACAAGATATTCCAAGCAAAAGGAAGACCTCAAGATAATCCATTAATAATCCATGTAGCATCAAAAGATTTAAGTAGATGGGCTAGAGAAGTACCAGAAATAGCAAAAAAACTAATAGATAAATTTTGGCCAGGTCCATTAACTATAATTTTAAATAAAAAAAATATTGTACCAGATGTTACAAGTGCATCATTAGAAAGTGTTGGTATAAGAATGCCTAATAATGAAGTGGCATTAAAACTTATAGAATTATCAGGAACAACAATAGCTGCTCCTTCAGCTAATATTAGTGGTAGACCAAGTCCAACAGATGTAGAAAGATGCGTAGAAGATTTGTCTGGAAAAGTTGATTATATATTAGGTGCAGATAAGAGTGAAGTTGGAGTAGAATCTACAATAATAGATTGCACTGTTGAACCAGCAGTGGTTTTAAGACCAGGTGGAGTAACACTTGAAATGCTTAAGGAAATAGATGATAGAATAACATTAGATAAAGGTATAATGACTAAGCCTACTAAAGATTTTAAACCAAAGGCACCAGGCATGAAATATAGACATTATGCTCCAAAAGCAAAAGTCACTATAGTTATTGGTGATTCTCACAAAGTGGTTGAAAAAATTAATGAAATAGTTCACAATAATATAGAGCAAGGAAAGAAAGTGGGAATTTTAGCTTCTAAAGAGAATGAAGATAAGTATAAAGAAGGAGAAGTTCTTGTTTTAGGAAGCTCAAAAGATTTAAGAGAAGTAGCACACAATTTATTTGAGTATTTAAGAAGCTTTGATGATATTGGAGTGGATGTAATACTTGCTGAAGGCTATGAAGAAAAGGGCGTAGGTATAGCTGTTATGAATAGATTAAAAAAAGCAGCTGGATACGACATAATTAATGTAAAATAAAATACTTTTAGGAGGTTTTCTTATGAAAATAGCATTAGGTGCAGATCATGGTGGATTTGAATTAAAGGAAGAGATTAAGAAGTATCTTGAAACTTCAGGTTATGAAGTGGAAGATTTTGGTACATATTCAACAGAATCTTGTGATTATCCGGACATAGCATTACCAGTAGCAGAAGCAGTAGCAGCAAAAGAATTTGAATTTGGGATATTAATATGTGGAACTGGAATAGGAATAGGAATTTCTGCTAATAAAGTTCCAGGAATAAGAGCAGCATTATGTTCAGATACATTTAGTGCACATGCAACAAGAGAACATAATAATGCGAATATATTAACAATGGGTCAAAGAGTTGTAGGTCCAGGACTTGCAATTGATATAGTTAAAACTTTCTTGAATTCAGAATTTCAGGGAGATAGACATATAAAAAGAATTAACAAAATAACTGCTATAGAAGAAAAATATAGTAAGTAATCGCTACAGGGGGTATAAACAATGAGTAAAGTAGTTGAAGTAAATCATCCATTAGTACTACATAAACTTTCTATTTTAAGAAGAAAAGAAACAGGAGCAAAGGAATTTAGAAATCTTGTAAATGAAATATCAATGCTTTTAGCATATGAAGTTACAAGAGACCTTCCAATGGAAACTATTGAAATAGAAACTCCAGTTTGCAAAACAAAGTGTAAACATCTTGCAGGTAAGAAACTTGCAGTAGTTCCAATACTAAGAGCTGGTTTAGGTATGGTAGATGGAATGCTTAGTTTAATGCCAGCAGCTAAGGTAGGACATATTGGTTTATATAGAGATGAAAAGACATTACAACCAGTAGAATATTTCTGTAAACTTCCAGAAGATATTGCTGAAAGAGAAATAATAGTTGTAGATCCAATGCTTGCAACTGGTGGATCTGCATCAGATGCACTAAAGTTATTAAAGAAAAGAGGAGTTAAAAGTTTAAAACTTGCTTGCCTAATAGCAGCTCCAGAAGGAATTAGAGCAGTAAAAGATGCTCATCCAGATGTTGACATCTATGTTGCTTCTATCGATGAAAAATTAAATGAAAATGGATATATTGTTCCAGGTCTTGGTGATGCTGGAGATAGATTATTTGGTACAAAATAATCAGAAAAAGCCTTCTCAGAAAATGAGAAGGCTTTTATTATTGTTTTTTAGTATATTAGATGCTACTTTTAGAAAATTAATGGCAGCATCTTTTAATAAATGAATCATTAAAATTTAAAATACTAGATATGATAGATTCACCTTTTTTTGAATTAGTTCCAAAAGATTCAATATCAGATAAATTATCGAATAACCATGTTATAGAATCAAAAGACATTTATAAAGTTCTTCAAAACGTATAAACATACCAACAAAGACGTTTTTATTATATTTAATTGAAGCATGAAAACTTCCGAAGCCAGTTCCTAAAATGCCAATATTCATAAATTAAACTCCTTTCAGTTTGGTTTATAATGGAATTATAACTGGGGGTTGTTGACAACACTATGTCACAAATAAGTCTAATTTATGAAAGTGAGGCTTAAAATTTATGAGAATACATAGAATGATTTCGATATTACTACTTATTGAGATTAAGGGAAAAATTAAAAAAACGTGAAAAAAATTCATCCAATAAATTAAATAATGAATTAATAAAAATTAAAAAAAGATTTTATTTTGATGATATGCCTTGGTGGGGTGACAAGAAAAAAATAAATAGTATTGATGCATTGATTGAATGTCTATGGCAGGCAAAAAAATTGCAAATCAAATATAAGAAAAGTGATGGAATAATAAGTGAAAGAAATATAAGACCTTATGGAATTGTCATTAATGAAATGGAGTGTTATGTGGTAGCGTTTTGCGAAAAAACTAGTGAAATAAGAACTTTTAAAATATTATTTCGTATGTTGAGGTTTTAAGTCCTAAAGAATTACGTGAATATGTAAAAGAAAAACTACAAGATATAATTCAAATGTATACATAGAAAATAAAATTTGAAAATTATATACGTATAAACCTTAATTATATCTTTAGAATTAATGATAAGCTGGAAAGCTTAAGAGATAGATAGTATAATGTTACAGAGGGTTTTATTTAGATAGTCTAAAAATTATAAAGCAAATGAGGGCATAATTATGAATAGAAAAGATAAAAACAATTACTATTTAGATATTGCTGAGACTGTTTCTGAAAGGGGTACATGTCTTAGAAGAAATTATGGTTCTATAATTGTAAAAAATGATGAGATAATTTCAAGTGGATACACAGGAGCACCAAGAGGAAGAAAAAACTGTACAGATTTGAATATGTGTATAAGAGATAAGCTAAATGTTAAAAGAGGTACCCATTATGAGCTATGTAGAAGCGTACATAGTGAAGCAAATGCAATAATAAGCGCATCCAGAAGAGATATGATTGGAGCTTCATTATATCTAGTAGGTAAAGATGCAAGAACTGGGGAGTATGTAAGCAATGCTAACTCATGCTCTATGTGTAAAAGGATGATTATCAATTCAGGAATAGAAAGAGTAATCATAAGAGATACTAAAGAACAATTCAGAATTATTGAAGTGAAGACTTGGGTTGAAGATGATGATTCTTTAGAATTAATAAAAGAACAAGGCTATTAAATGAATACTAATTTATACATTAAGTAAAAATAATTATATATTTATATTATTTAGGAGGGAACGTTTTGAAAAAGAAGATAATTACAATCTTTGGAACAAGACCGGAAGCTATAAAAATGGCACCTTTAATAAAGGAATTGGAAAAAAGAGAAAATATTGAATCAAAGGTTTGTGTAACTGCACAACATAGAGAAATGCTTGACCAAGTTTTAGAACTTTTTGATATTAAGCCAGACTATGATTTAAATATTATGAAAAGCAAACAAACTTTAACAGGAATTACAAATAGAGTATTAGAAGGGCTAGAAGAAGTATTTAAGGAAGAAAAGCCTGATATGATTTTAGTTCATGGTGATACAACAACTACTTTTGCTGGTGGGCTTGCAGCGTACTATCAACAAATAAAGGTAGGTCATGTTGAAGCTGGACTAAGAACTTTTAATAAGTATTTTCCTTTCCCAGAAGAAATGAATAGAAAACTTACAGGTGCATTAGCTGATTTACATTTTGCGCCAACTAAAGGTTCAAAAAATAACTTATTAAGAGAAGGTATAAATGAAGATGATATATACATAACAGGAAATACTGTAATAGATGCTATGTTACATACTGTAAAACCTGACTATGTATTTGAACATGATGAGTTAAATAATATAGATTTTGAAAATAAGAAAGTTATTATGATAACTGCTCATAGAAGAGAAAATTGGGGCGAAGGTATAGAAAATATATGTACAGCACTTAATAAGATAGTAGAAGAAAATGACGATGTAGAATTAGTATATCTAGTACATTTAAATCCAATTGTTAAGGATGTAGTATTTGACAAATTGGGGAATAATTCAAGAATTCATTTATTACCACCACAAGATACTAAAGAAACTCATAATCTAATGAATAAATCATTCATGGTTATGACTGACTCGGGTGGATTGCAAGAAGAAGCTCCACATCTTGGAAAGCCAGTATTGGTTTTAAGAGATGTTACAGAGAGACCAGAAGCAGTTGAATATGGAACTGTAAAGTTGGTTGGAACAAATGTTGAAAATATTGTTAAAGAAGCTAACAAGTTATTACAAGATAATGTATGTTATGAGAAAATGAGTAAAGCAGTAAATCCGTATGGTGATGGTAAAGCATCAGTTAGGATATGTGATGCCATAGAAAAATACTTTAAATTAAGCGATAAAGAAGTTAATGAGTTCATCAGATAGTTTGTTTAAAATTTAACAAAATCCTCTTGTAAAATATAACAAACATGGTATAATTATAATATGTTAATAGTTTAACAAACAATAAGTTTCATATTTTTATATTTGGGAGGATGTTATCGATGAGAGAAGTAGTAATTGCAAGTGCTGCAAGAACAGCTATTGGTAAGTTCGGGGGAGCTTTAAAAGACGTACCAGCAGTTGATTTAGGCGCTATAGTTATTAAAGAAGCATTAAATAGAGCTGGTGTAAAGCCAGAAGCTGTAGAAGAAGTAGTAATGGGGAACGTTATTCAAGCAGGTCTTGGTCAAAATACAGCAAGACAAGCAACTTTAAAAGCAGGACTTCCAAACGAAGTACCAGCTATGACAATTAATAAGGTTTGTGGTTCTGGACTAAGAGCAGTATCATTAGCAGCTCAAATGATAAAAGCAGGAGATGCTGATATCGTAGTAGCTGGTGGTATGGAAAATATGTCAAGAGCACCATTTGCTTTAGATAAAGCTAGATGGGGACAAAGAATGGGTAATGGAAAGTTAATTGATACAATGATTAATGATGCACTATGGGATGCATTTAATGATTATCACATGGGAGTTACAGCTGAAAACATAGTTGATCAATGGAACATAACAAGAGAAGATCTTGATGCTTTCTCAGCTGAGTCTCAACAAAAGGCTGAAAAAGCTATAAAAGAAGGAAGATTCAAGGATGAAATAGTTCCTGTTTCTGTACCTCAAAGAAAAGGTGACCCAATAATTTTTGATACTGATGAAGGACCAAGATTTGGAACAACTAAAGAAACTCTAGCTAAGCTTAAACCAGCATTCATTAAGGATGGTAAAGTTACAGCTGGTAACTCATCAGGAATAAATGATGGAGCTGCAGCTTTCGTTATTATGAGTGCTGAAAAAGCAAAAGAACTAGGAGTTAAACCTCTTGCTAAGATTTTATCTTATGGTTCAAAAGGATTAGATCCAGCAATAATGGGATATGGACCATTCCATGCAACTAAGAAAGCATTAGAAAATGCTAACCTTACTGTTGAAGATTTAGATTTAATAGAAGCTAACGAAGCATTTGCAGCTCAAAGTATAGCAGTTGCAAGAGATCTTAAGTTCGATATGAGTAAAGTAAATGTTAATGGTGGAGCTATTGCACTTGGACATCCAGTAGGAGCTTCAGGAGCAAGAATTCTTACAACATTACTTTATGAAATGCAAAAGAGAGACGATGCTAAGAAGGGTCTAGCTACTTTATGTATAGGTGGCGGAATGGGAACTGCTGTAGTAGTTGAAAAACTTTAATTTTGCTTAAAAAAACTGGCATTTGCCAGTTTTTTTTTGAAATTAAATGAATTATGAACAAATAGTAATTTATATTGCCGGAGATTGTATTTTTGGAACAGATTATTAATTTTTTTAAAAGATGGCATTGCAGTAAAAGCTTATAAATATAATAAAAAATATTAAAGCTTAAAAATATTTTTAAGTATTTATAAGTAAATTTAGCATATCAAATACATAAAGTTATGAAATAATAAGTAATATAATTTATTTAAGATGTATTAGAGTAAGTTTAATTGAAAAAAATATAAAAAAACAAAGAAAAAATTTGCATATAAGCTTGCTAATTTGTAAAAAAAATAAGAATAAAATATAAAAAAATGTTTAAAATATTTCATCGAAATTCATTTATAACTTTTTATAAAATTTTAAAATTTGAATATAAATTAGATTATTATAGTTTTTGTTATAAAATTATATCATGAAAACATTACCAAAAAGTAAAAAAGATATTATTGAATTATCTGAAAATTCAGTTTGATGAATAAAGTATCAAAATTTAATGTATGAGGTACCATTATAGATGTTTGGTAAGAAAAAGAGAAAAAATGTTGCGAAAAATTAGTTCAATACTAAAATTTAAAGAAATACAACAGAATTTGGGGTTTACTTAATATTTTTTGGGGATATATAATAACATCATTGATAGATGGAGAGTGTTAGATGAGTAAAGAGATGAATAACATAAAATTTAAAGTCACAAAATATGATATGATTTGTGGATTATTTATGTCTTTAATTATCGGATCAATCCTAAATCATATAGCAGCATTAACCTTTTTCTTAGGTGCATGTATTGGATTTGTTAATTATATTTTAAGTTATCATTCAATATTTAAATGGCTTGGTAAGAGTTCAGGTATGATTATAAATATGTCGATTTTAAGAGTCTTTTTGACAGCAATCTTAATAATACCATTTGCTAATAATGTTGAATTAGTAATTTTATATATGGCTGGTTATACAATGCACTTAATTGTTTTAGGATATTGCGCAATATCTAAGAAAGGAAGTGCTTAAGTTTGGAAGGAACCGTATCTATATTTACATTCTATATTGGTAGCTTTCAAGTTGTTATTTCTAGAGAAGTAGTATGGCAATGGATAGCGATTCTAATATTGGGTGTAACAGCCTTTATATTAACAAGAAATCTTAGTTCTAGTAAGCCAACTAGAAAGCAAGTTGCTTTAGAATTATTTTATACTAAGATTGAAGATCTTGTTAAAGGCAATATGGGTCAAGACTATGTAAGTTATATACCTTATGTAGGAACGTTAATGCTTTATTTATTAGTACTAAACTTAAGTGGTTTAGTAGGCATTGAGCCACCAACTCAAAGTTTAGGTGTAACTGCTGGATTAGGTTTATCTACATTTATTGTACTAAACGCTACGGCATTTAAGAGAAACGGTGTTAACGGGTACTTTAAGGCTTATGTAAAGCCTTATGGTTTTTTGTTACCTATAAATATCTTAGAGAGAATAGTTTTACCATGTTCTTTAGCACTAAGACTTTATGGTAACATGTTAGCAGGAACGCTATTAATTGACTTGGTATATACAAATGCAATTGCGCATTTTTGGCCAGCAGCGGTTGGAGCACCCATGATTTTGCACGGATACTTCGATTTGTTTGATGGAACAATTCAAATGATAGTATTTTCAATGTTAACAATGGCTAACATCAAGGTGACAGCAGATCATCATTAAAATGAAATTTTAAGGAGGAACAAATAATGAATTTACAAGCAATCGCTGCAGCAATCGCTGCATTATCAGGAATTGGAGCAGGAGTAGGAATTGGAATAGCAACAGGAAAGGCAAGTGAATCAATCGCTAAGCAACCTGAAGCAGCAGATAAAATTCAAGGATTATTCGTTTTAGGTGCAGGTCTTGCAGAAGCAACTGCAGTTTACGGATTAGTTGTTGCAATATTAATATTATTCGCTATGTAATTTTAAATTTGAGTTAATTATATTGACTCCGAAGGGAGGCTATGGACAATATGGAAGCATTGGAGAAGTTAAAATTAGAACCATCCACTGTATTATTTACATTAATAAACTTTTTAATATTAGTATTAATATTAAAGCACTTTTTTTGGGATAAGATAAAACTTGCTATAGATGAAAGAAAAGATTACATAGAAAGTCAATTTGCCAAAGCAGAAGAGGACTCGGATAAAGCAAGAAGATATCTTATTGAAAATCAAAGAATTTTAAAGGCTTCTAAAGAAGAAGGTAATAAAATAATTGAAGAAAAAAAGAACAAGGCTACAAAGGTATATGATGAAATAGTTGCAGATGCTAATAAAGAATCTAAGGCTATTATCGAAAGAGCCAATATTGAAATTCAACGTCAAAAAGAAAAGGCTGAATATGAGCTTAAAAACCATGTTGTTGATTTAGCAATAGATATTTCAACTAAAGCCCTTCAAGAGACTGTTGAAGAAAGTAAACAAAGAGAGTTAATAAATGATTTTATTAATAAGGTAGGTAAATAAATATGTATGAATATTTAGATAAAAGATATGCCCTAGCCTTATATGAAGTAGCAGAGGAAAAAGGAAAAGTAGATGAATATCTAAAGGACCTTAGAGCTATATGTAAATTAATTGATGATAATAGAGATTTCCAAGAAGTTATAAAACATCCTCAAATCAGTACTAAAAAAAAGAAAGATACTTTTATTAGTATATTTAAAGGAAATATTGATGATGATTTA
>JAQXTC010000240.1 GCA_029219285.1 Clostridiaceae bacterium | reverse complement strand
AATGGTTTCATAAATATTAGAAATATCTAAAAGAGTATCAAAAATCTCTTTAGATGTCACAAGTATTGGAAGTATGAAAGATAATGTATTAGAACAAGTAGAAAATCTTTCAGCATTATTAGAGGAAACTGCAGCTGGTAGCGAAGAAGTAACTGCTTCTGCAGAAGAAGCTAATGCATCTACAGCTGAATGTGTGGAAGGATTTAAGAAATTAAATAAAATTTCCGAAGAATTAGCTGGTGAAGTGAATAAATTTAAATATTAAAATTAAAGCTATATTTAGATGATCTTAAATTATCTAAATATAGCTCATTTTTATTTGTTTTAATATTAAAAGCTTAAGTTACTTATTTTTTGCATGTGTTGTCTTGAACATCCATTAAAGCTTCACCAAATCTTTGGAAATGAACAACTTCTCTTTCTCTTAAGAATTTTAATATTTCTTTTATATCATAATCATCAGTTAAATTAATTAACCATTCATAAGTTGCACGAGCTTTTTGTTCAGCTGCCATATTTTCATAAATATTAGCTATTGGATCACCTTTAGCTTGGATATAGGTTGCTGTCCAAGGATTTCCTTGCGCATCAGAATAGAATAAATCTTTGCCGTGATCTGTATAATGTCCACCTAAACCAGCTGCTTTGATTTCATCAACAGTTGCATTTTCCATTAGTTGATAAATCATTGTAGCTATGATTTCAACGTGAGCAAGTTCTTCAGTACCTATATCTGTAAATAATCCTTTTGATTTTCCTGTAGGCATTCCATATCTTTGATTTAGATATCGTAATGCGGCACTTAATTCACCATCTGGTCCACCATATTGAGAGATTAAATACTTAGCCATTCTTAAATCATTACATTTTAAATTAACTGGATATTCTAAAGTTTTAACATAGTACCACATAATTAACAACACCCTCTTTTCTTTTGATTTTCCCATGGCCAAGGATTTCTTGTCCAACTTCTTGAATCGATATTACTAGATATACCAAAATTAATTAATTGACCGTAATTTCTTTCATATTCACAAATTAAAGATTTTAATTTGTTTGAAATTTTACAGAAATCTTCTTCGGCTTCTTTGTTTTCTGGAAAATTATCTAAATATAAAGATAGTTCAACAGCAGCAAATTGATATTTCATAATTTCTTTCATTAAATCATTTCTGTTCATGATTTTTCCTCCTAACATTTAACTTTTACTTTTTCGTTATATGGTCTATAAAGGTCTTTAAATATAGTTCCCCTCTCAAAACCATCTGTTAGTTGGAAAAAATTTTCGTAAGTTTGAAGTAAAATATAGCTTTTAGCGTATCTCAATTTACAATTATCTTTTGACATATTGGTAACTCCTCAAATTTTCATTAGTTAATAATAATATATGAATTATTGTTGAATTTTGGTGCATTATTTAAATACATAAATTATAGATAACAGAGAAAAAATAAAATAAGGTATTTAAATAAGTAGTAAGAATGAAGTTTTCATGGTTTAATGAACGAAAATAAATGTTTGTGAATTTAAATGGCAAAAAAAGTATTAACTAATGAACAGAAATGATTTATATTTATATTCATAAAGAAGATAAATCATATAAGGATGTTTGAGAAATAATGGAGGTGGCTAAATAAAATGATTTATACAATAACTTTTAATCCAGCCTTAGATTATGTAGTGAAGGTTGAAAATTTTAAATCAGGAAATGTAAACAGAACAACAGCTGAATATATTTATGCTGGAGGTAAAGGAATTAATGTTTCTATAGTTTTACAAAACCTTGGAGTTGACAATAAAGCACTTGGATACATAGCTGGTTTTACTGGCGATGAAATAGAAAAAAGAGTTAAAGAATTTGGATGTAGTACAGACTTTATTAAATTAGATAAGGGAATGTCAAGAATTAATGTAAAAATTAAAGCTGATGATGAATCTGAAATAAATGGTAATGGACCTGATATTTCCAATAAAGATTTAGCAAAACTTTATGAAAAATTAGATTGTTTATGCGAAGATGATATTCTTGTGCTTGCAGGAAGCATACCAAAAACTTTACCTAAAGATATATATGAAAACATAATGAAGAGATTATCAGGGAGATGTATAAAGTTTATTATTGATACAACTGGAGAACTATTACTAAATGTATTAAAGTATAATCCATTTTTAATTAAGCCAAATCATCATGAACTTGCAGAACTATTCCATGTGGAATTAAAAAACAAAGATGATATTATAACATATGCTAAAAAGTTAGTTGAAATGGGAGCACAAAATGTAATAATCTCAATGGCAGGAGATGGAGCTATTCTTGTAGATTCTAATATGAATGTAACTATGAGTGATGCTCCAAAGGGTAAACTAAAAAATTCTGTTGGAGCTGGTGATTCGATGGTTGCTGGGTTTATTGCAGGATATTTAAAGAATTTTAATATGGTAGAAGCATTTAAAAATGGGGTAGCAACAGGAAGTGCTAGTGCATTTTCAGAAGGCTTAGCAACAAGAGATAAAGTGGAGGAATTACTTAAACAAATAGTATAGAAAAATACAGAGTCTATTTTAAGACCCTGTATTTTTTATAGATAGTATAAAGTATAAAAGTACGAGCATCATTCTAATGAAGTTAAGCTGTGCAAATGTTCACGCATTTTCCATTCATCTTTTAAATCTGTCATGGTAAGTATTTCATCACCAGCTTTAATTATTGTATCGCCTTTAGGAACTACAGATTTATCACCTCTATTTATACTGACAATTAGTGAATTGCAAGGAAAGTTTAAATCCTTAATAGCCTGATTTTCAATAAGTGAACCAAATTCAACCACATTTGAAATAATAATTTTTTTCTTGCTTGTTTTATGATAAGTATTAATATTATTTTTCTTCAATAAATTGTCTAAAAGAGAATCATATATTGGATCACTATTTAAGGCATCAGCAACAATATAGGCAATTATCGAAACTATTGTTAATGACAATAAATGATTTAGAGAGTTTGTCATTTCAGTGATTAATATTATTCCAGTAATAGGAGCTCTAACTATAGCCGAGAAGTAACCAGCCATAGCAATAATAATAAAATTATTAAAGTATTCAGCATCTACGCCTAAATAATTAATTGCAATGTATCCTAAGGTTGCACCAGTACCAGCTCCAATTATTAATAGAGGAAAGAAAATACCACCTGGTGCTCCTGAACCGAAACTGAATATGGAAAATAAAAATTTTAATACTAGTACAAGTATTAACAATGATAATGTATTATTCAAGGAAAATTCTTCAAGTGCAGCATGTCCGCCACATAAAACCGATGGAAATAAAAGTCCTAAAACACCAGCAGTTAAAAAAGGAATAAGCATTTTAATTGAAGTTTTTAGTTTGATTTTTCCATATAATTTTTGACATTGCAAAGTAACTTTATTATAAAATGCACCAAAGGCGCCAAGTATTATACCAAGTATAATTAGAAGATAATAAAATTTTAATGGTATTGATTCAGTTCTGCCAAAATCAAATACAGGTTTTAAACCAAAAAAGTTTTTGGAAACAAAATCAGCGGCAACGGATGCGGTTATGGTAGAAACTAATACAAGGGGTGAGAGATATTTATAAATTTCCTCCACTGAGAATAAAGCACCAGCTAGAGGGGCATTAAAAGCAGCTGAAAGACCTGCACTAGCACCACTACTCATTAAAAGTCTTCTTTCTAGTCTAGAACTTTTAAACTTTTTACTTATTATGTCACCGGTACATGCACCAAGTTGTACTGAAGGACCTTCTCTTCCTAGAGATAAACCGGAAATAATAGATAAAGTTCCGCCTACAAATTTATATAATATTGATGATAAAGGTCTATTGGATAGATATCCACCTAAAAAACCCTTTACTTGGGGGATACCACTACCACCGGAATAAGGTTCTTTTTCTACTATTTTTCCCACTATAAATCCTATAAGGGCTAAAGATATAAACCATAATGATATTGCAGATTTATTTCCATTTAAATAATTATAGATATAAAAACATATTTTTTCAGCATAAGCTAAAGCATATCTATATCCTACAGCCACAAAGGATGATATAACACCAACTAATAGGGCTTTAGAAATGAGTTTTATCTTTGCTGATCTGTCATTAGCAATGATGTCAAAACCACTTTTCATAATTTTCACCTCATAGTACATTATACATCTAGAATTTTTATTAATAGCTATTGTTTATATTTTCAAACAATTTATTTTATTAATATGAGTAAATATGTAGCTTAATGCGAGAAAAACTAGTATAATGTTACTAGTATGAGTTGAATTACTTAACCAAAAGAGAGGATGAGGCAGTTATGAAGTGTCCCTTCTGTTCGTATGAAGAGAGTAAAGTTGTTGATTCAAGATCAACTGATGATAATACAACAATTAGAAGAAGAAGAGAATGTTTAAAGTGTGGTAAGAGATATACTACATATGAGAAGATAGAAGATATACCAGTTTTAGTAATAAAGAAAGATTCTTCGAGAGAGAATTTTAATAAGAAAAAAATAATAAATGGGTTAATTATTGCATGTCAAAAGAGACCTGTTTCAAGAAGACAAATAGAAGATATAGCTGAGTATGTTGAAAAGAAAATATCTAATAAAATGATTACTGAAGTTAAAAGTGATGATATCGGAGAAATGGTTATGGAAAAACTTAAAGATGTAGATGAGATTTCATATGTTAGATTTGCATCTGTTTACAGACAATTTAAAGATATAAATACTTTTTTGGAAGAAATTAAGGGCTTAATGACAAAGTAAAAAAGCAGGGAATATAGAATTTTCAATATTTTATATTCCCTGCTTTTTAAAGTTAAATGCTTGTTAAGATTTTATTAGACAAATAGATTATAAATACATAGAATGTTAAAATAAAGAAGTAAAGGAGATAATATGAATAAAATTAATTTAGATGATTTAATAAGATATAAGGATTATTTAATTATTGACAATAAAAATTCTAAAGTTATTTTTTCAACTGCTGAAGAAGGAAGAAGTTTTAATAGACATACTGAAGAAGGATTAAAAGAATTAGAAAATTTAAAGAAAGAATTTAATGTTTCAAATTTAGTATATTTAAATCAAATTCATTCAGATATAATTTATAAATTTGATGGTATAAATGGGGATGAAATAATTGCCTCTGAAGGTGATGCAATTATTACTGATGTTGAAAATTCTATAATTGGAATTTTTACTGCTGACTGTGTACCAGTAATTTTAGTAGATGAAAGACTAAAGGTTGCCGCTGCTATACATTCAGGGTGGAAAGGAACTTTTACATCCATAACTGCAAAAACTATTCAATCTTTAGAAAAGGAATATGGCTCAAGGAAAGAGGATATTAAAGTATATATTGGTGCTCATATTAGACAATGTTGTTATGAAGTATCAGAAGAATTAAAAGAAAAATTTATTTCCAAATTTAAAATAGAAAAGAATAAGTTATTTAATGGGAGAAATTTAAGTATGGAAGAATGTATTTTAAAGGATTTGAAAGAAGAAGGAATTAAGGATAATAATATTTATTCTCTTGATTATTGTACACACTGTTCAAAAGAAATAAAATTACATTCTTATCGAGCTAGTAAAGGTGCTTACGGTAGATTATTTACATTTGTAATTTTGAGATAGGGGGCTTAATACTAAAATGGCTAATGAAAAAGTATTAATTGTTGATGACGAAGAACATATAGTAGAATTATTAAAATTTAATTTAGCTAATGCTAGATATGAAATATTAACTGCTAATAATGGCATAGATGCATTAAAGGTTGCCGTTGAATACAAACCAAATTTAATATTATTAGATTTAATGCTACCGGGTAAGGATGGCCTTGATGTATGTAAAGAAGTTAAAAGTAATAAAGAAATATCTAATACATCAATTATAATGCTAACCGCAAAAGGAGAAGAGCTTGATAAGATATTAGGTCTTGAACTTGGAGCAGATGATTATATTACCAAGCCTTTTTCGGTTAGAGAACTTCTTGCTAGAGTGAAAGCTGTGTTAAGAAGGACAAGTGTTCCTAAAGAAGAGGATTCAGCAAATGAATTTGTTACAGGTAGGTTAAAAGTGAATTTTGATAGACATGAAGTACATGTAGATAATAAGAAGATAGACCTAACATTAAAAGAATTTGAACTATTAGAAATGCTAATTAAAAATAAAGGGAAGATATTACAAAGAGAAGTTCTTCTAGATAAGATATGGGGATATGAGTATATAGGTGAAACTAGAACTGTAGATGTACATGTAAGATATTTAAGAAAGAAGATAGAACTTGACGATAAAAATCCAAAATTCATAGAAACTGTAAGAGGAGTAGGATATAGATTTAATCCTGATTTAGCAAATGAAGAATAAGATATTAACATCAGTTATAATTACAGTTATTTTTGCGCTTGTAAGTGCAAGTTCACTTTTTATTGTAATGTCCAATGTTCAGGAAATAAATAAAACGAAAGCTACCTTAAAAAGTTATGCTGATTTTGTGGTGATAGATAATATTAAAGATATGCATATGATAGAAAATTATAAAATTGATAATATCAATGTCAGAGTTACACATATAAATCATGATGGAACAGTTTTATATGATAGTATTAAAAATTCTAATGAAGATCATTTATCAAGAATAGAAGTAATAGATGCTATTAATAAAGGTGAAGGCTATTCTGTAAGGGTAAGTTCAACAACAGAAGAGAAAATGGTGTATTATGCTAGAAGTTTAAGTGATGGAACAATACTTAGAATAGCAGTACCATTTAAAAATATCTCATTATTTTCAAATGAAAATATAATGTATTGGATTTTTATAATAGTTTCAGTATTTACTTTTTCTATATTTTTATCAATGAAACTTGTAAGGGCAATAGTTGAACCACTAAAAGATTTGGAAAATGTTACAGCTCAAATTGCTAATGGAGATCTTCATATTAGAGTTGCAGCTAATGGTAATACTGAAATAGCTTCTCTAGGTAATACATTTAATAATATGGCAGATCAACTTCAAAATCAAATAAATAAAGTTGTTGATAGACAAAATAGACTTGAGTCTATATTAAGCTGTATGGAGAGTGGAGTTATTGCAGTTAATAGGCGAAACCGTGTAATTATAATTAATCCTTATGCAAAAAGAATTTTTGGAATAAAGGGTGATATAACAGGTGAACTTATCTCTGATAAGATAAAAGATTATGATATAAATAAGTTCATCAATGAAGATAATGAATTTGAAATGCAACTTAAACTTTTGCATCCAGTTGAGAGAGAACTAAAAATAAAAAAAGCTTCAATTATATATGATTTAGAGAAGATAGGAAAAGTTATTACAGTTCAAGATATTACTGATATAAAAAGACTTGAAAATATACGAAGTCAATTTGTAGCTAATGTTTCTCATGAACTTAAAACACCGTTAACCTCAATTAAAGGCTTTGCTGAAACATTAAAGTATGTTGAAGATGATGATACCCGTAATAAATTTCTTGATATCATAAATAAGGAGGCTGAAAGGTTAAGTAGGCTTATTAACGATATTTTAGTACTTTCGAAAATAGAAAGTGAAGTAGTAGGTGAAGAGGATGAATTTCTTCCTAATACAATTATACAGGATGTATTAAGTACTGTGAGGGCATTGGGTGAACAAAAAAACATTTCAATAAATTTAGAAGAAAGTAATAGCTATTCTTTATATGGAGATAAAGATAGATTTTTTCAACTGGTATTAAATTTGGTTGAAAATGCAATAAAGTACTCTGAAAACAATACGAAAATAACAATTAATAGTTATTCGGATAAAGAATTTTATTATATTTCTGTAGAAGATGAGGGATTAGGCATTCCAGAAGATGATTTACCAAGGATATTTGAAAGATTTTATAGAGTTGACAAAGCA
>JAQXTC010000239.1 GCA_029219285.1 Clostridiaceae bacterium | reverse complement strand
TATTGAGAAGATTGTACAAGCATGCGTCATATGTCCATAGAAATGTTACGACTACAGTTATCAAGAGATTAACTGATGTTTCAATTTCAAAAACTTATGGTGGCATAAGAAATATAGCAGCATTTATTCAACATTTAGTTAATAAATATCCTTTATACTCTGCAAGCGTATTGCCAGAATATAAAGAATTACCTTTCTAATAAAAACATAATAATTATTTTACAAAAATCCTATTACTTTTTATGGAAATTTATTTCAACGAATTAATAGGCTCATTTATTGTGTAAATTTTTACTTTCCTACAACCAAAAATAATCAAATATCCTCAAAACACAATCTGCTAATATCAACTATAGTGATATTGCTTATTTTTTTATCTATAAATTATAAAAGTAGTCTAAAATATTATTAATATAGTTTTATTTATTAATTAAGTGGTATAAACTTACTATAAAACTTATCGAAACTAATACACTAACTAAATGCTTTTGAATAAATGAGTCAACTTAATTTTTTTATAATATATGAATATTAGAACTAATATAAATTATGTGTCATATCAAAGAAGTTAGTGACTCATTGATAAATTTTATATCTCTGAAGAAATATTGAGAATTCTTTTACAATTGTATTCAAGAAATTATTTTTTTAAGTCTGTAAAATCAATATCTTTTAATGTAAAAATTATTATTGTTTATTTTTCAAATATACTAATAGTATTTTTGAATTTATTTAAAGCATATCATTGCTTCTATATTTACTTCTAAATTTTTCGTAAAAATCTCAAAATGTAAAAAGCGATTATCAAAAAAATTATTTTAAATAATCGCTTTTTTAATATCTAATTTTCTATGTTTAATCTTTATCTAAGGTTATATATTATTGCACGCCTAATGCCTTAAATACAGCATCTTCTGCACCAGAATAAAATAGTATTTGAAATTTAGCAAATAGTTCTGGTGGTACTATAGGTATATCTGCCGCATTAACCATAGGGAGTAATATTTTCTTAGCGCCTGCATCAAAACATACTTGAAGAGTATTTGCTAAGTCTTCTACTTTGTTTATAGTACCTCCAATACTTACAGAACCTAATACCGCTAATTGACTTTGTAATGGTTTATTAAGTGCTCCAGAACACATTGCAATTATTGCTGCAAGTGATAGTGAAGAGGTCATACCTACTCCATTCACATCTTGTACATGCATTAAATAATCTTTATTGGTAGTAGAGATAGATGCGCTTATACTCCTGCTATTGGCTTTGAAATATCTAAATGCAGTCTCTATACTTTCTTTTGCTTCCCTACAAGTACCAAGTCCTGTTCTTTCAAATTTACCACTACCAGAGACTACTTCTGTTTCAATCTTATATACACCAATCATTCCAGAATCTCCAACACCTACTGTATACACATGCCCTGCTTTTCCTAATCCCTCTGGGATTAATGAGCCTGAGCCTTGTTCAGGAACTGATACAAATTCTTCTTCCATTGTATCTAAATCTATGTAAGAAAAATGAACATCATAGAATTCCATTCCACCTATTTTTTTCAATTGCTCTTTAACTCTTCTTCTTCCAACTAAAGCGTACTTAAGAATTTCTTCAATATCCTCTTTTGTGAACTCTCCATGAGGATAAATTAATTTAACTAATCCTGATACTGTCTTTCTTACCGCAATAACATCTCTTTGATTTAAGTTATTACCAAGTTTAAAGTATTTATCAATGGCATCCCCATATGTTCTTTTTCTCATATCTCTTAAATATTCTGCTAAATAATCAGTAATAAATCCAAAACTATCTGTTATTAATTCTGGTCTCATCTTCGGAATTTCCCATCCTGGAAGATAAAAATGCATTCTATCAAAAAATGCTGAATCACAAGCCATTGATTCTGGGAATGGTTCAAATAAGTGAGATGTTTTTAAAAGCACGTCTACACTCTGATTTATATTGCCTACAAACACCATAGATGCAGAGGCTGCCTTTTCTTCTTTTCCTCTTGCAAATGAACCTGAAGCCATATAATCCTTCATTATTTGGATTCCATCTTTATCTTTAAATGTTATTCCCGCTACTTCATCAAAGGCAACTACATCCCACATACCTACAAGTCCTATTTTTCTTTGAGACATGTTATAAAACAAATTTGCTACGGTAGTCTGACCTCCAGATACTAAGATTGAATTAGGCGATATTTCTTTATATAAATGTGACTTACCAGTTCCTCTTGGTCCAAGTTCGCACATGTTATAATTATTCTCACATAATGGCACCATTCTAAGAAGCATATGCCATTTTACTTCATCTTTTAACTGTGTAGGCTCCA
>JAQXTC010000238.1 GCA_029219285.1 Clostridiaceae bacterium | reverse complement strand
ACTGAATCAGAAATATCAATTATTTTTTCAATTTCTAGTGGTAATTTTAACTGCTTTGTTATAAAATTATTATTAGTAAAATTTGTTTTGGGCATAAATTAATTTTACCAAAAAATCGCTGTAAGCTTAATGCTTACAGCGATTTTTCTTTAAGGGGAGTTTTTTTACACCCCCCAATAAAATATTTATTAAATTATAATACTGTGAGGATGTAAAAGACGAATCCATATAATTAGACTAATGTCCAGCCAAACCACTTTCTTCAAGTTTTTCACTTAGTTTATCTGTATATTTATTTATAAATCCTTTGAAGAATACTGATAAAATCACAAAAATCATACCATATCCAATCAAATAAATTGTATTTTTAATAAGTAATTCATTAACAATCCCCGCCACAAATTCTCTCATAAGGCCTATTGAATATTTAAATGGTAAAAATGGATGTATCTTTTGAAAAAATGGTGACATTACATCGACAGGAAAAGTTCCACCTGAAGCTGCTACTTGCAATACCAAATAAATTATTGCAATTGCTTTACCTACATTTCCAAATATAGAAACAAGACTAAATACTATAGTCACAAATACTAAACTAATAAGCATACTTGATACCACAAATAAAACTGGATGCAATACATACGTACCTAGGATAAATATATCTCCTAAGGATACTATCAATCCTTGTAAAATTCCAATAGATATAAATGTTAAATATTTCCCAAAATACTTTTCATATGTCTTCAATTCTTCTCCTTCATTTAATGGTTTAGCTCCTGTTGTTAGTAACGAAACAAGTAATAAACCTCCAACCCATAATGCTAATGTGGAATAAAATGGCGACATAGCTGAACCATAATTAGGAATATTAAACAAGTTATCTTCTTCAATTTCAATAGGACTTGATAAGAAATTGCTCCTTGCAGTAGAATTACCAATTAATATACCTAATAATGCATCTAACCTTTCTTCATCATCAACCTTAGAAACTTTTTCTACAATATCGTTTATTTTTTCTTTTATTGTTGGAAGATTCGCTTTCAATTGACCTAATTTATCACTTCCTAAATTAGTTCCTTTATCTAATAAAGACAATACTTTTTCTACATCTGGTATACTTGCTTGTGCCTCATTTATCATTGTTATTCCATTACTAACAATTGTATTTAATTTTCCTAATTCATTATTAATTTCAGGAACTATATGACTATCATAATTTTGATTTATTTGATTCATTACATTTTTCACATTGCTTGTTATTTCTCTAATCTTATCTATCTTTTCTTTAGTAACCTGTAAATTATTATTCATATCATTAATCACTGAATTAATGGAATCTATTAATGCTGGTAATGTATTTTGTATGTTCTGTAATTTAATAATCATGTCCGAAATAATAGGATTATTCCCACTATTAATTGATGTTAATAACTGAATTAAGGATGATATTGTTGGGTTAATACTGTTATTTATCCTATTCTCTATGTTAGTAAGGGATTCTTTTAACTGATCTAAATTAATATCCGTATTTATGTTATTAAGTATATTATTAAAATCATTAATTATACTTTCAATTAATATCAAATCCTCCTTAATTACTGGTTCAAAATCATTAAGTGTATTTTTAGCTGTATCTAAATATGATGTACTCTTATTCAAAACATCATTACTTAGATTTAAAGTTTGTTTCAGTGTTGGCATTAATTTATAGACTCTATTAATTAATTCCTCAACAGTTATTGTTCCATCATATGCCTTATTTATTAATTCTTCTATTTCAGGAAAACTATCATTTATCTTATAAATTTGATCAATTAAATTTTTAATTTCTCCCTTGGATTCAGATATGCTAAGTCCAATAGCATTAAACACTTCGAATATGATACCATCTACAGTTTCTACAACCTTTCGCCCAATCTGATCTTGTATAGAAGTTACCCCTTTATCAGTGATTTTAGGTGCAATAGCATTTGTTTTTTGATTTACTCTATAAATAAGTTTTGGATATTCTATATTCCCAGAAATAAATGATAAAAGATCTTCTGAAAAATTCTTTGGAATTTCGATAGTAGCATAATAATCTCCAAGTATTAATCCCTCTTCTGCTCTATCCATAGATACAAATTGCCACCCTATCTTATCATTCTCTTTAAGACTATTGATTATTTCTTCGCCTATTTTATATTCCGTATCCCCAAAATAACTTCCAATATCATTATTTACAACTGCAACTTTAATCCCTTTAGTATTTCCATAAGGATCCCAGGATGACTTTATATTAAACCATGCATATAAAGATGGTAAAATAATTAGTGCAATAGTAATTATCAAAGCTGCACTATTAGTAAAAATATTGATTAAATCTCTTTTGTAAATCTTAAATATATTTCTCATATATTCACCTCATCTTAAGTATTAATGAAACCATATCATAAAATATGACAAAAAGTCATATTCTTATTTGTTTTGATACATTTTTTCATTATTTTCTATTATATATTCCCTAAAAACCATTATTTTATTTACATAAAAAAATGGGCTAATAAACTCAATGTTTCAATATCTAAATAGCATATTGTTGTTGTATTAGCTTTACTCTTGCCATCATTATAATCTACTAATACATTATTATCTAACAGTTCTTTCTTTATTCCTTTAGATATTTTAAATGCTGTATTTCTATAGCTAATCTTATTCCATCTTTCACTAGCTAATAATAATGCTTTTATAATTCTTAAATCATCTATAGTAGCAGAAGTACCTTCCCTTTTTTCTTCTGTTACTCTCCAACTAACAAGTCCATTTTCTAGTATCATCTTTTCTTTTATATAAGATAAAACATTATCAAATTTTTCTTTATCATTTCTATCTAAATAATAGAGAAGTAACATTCCCTCAGATTCTGATAAAACAGCTTTACCTTTTGTAATGTCTCCATCTGAATCTACATCTTTATAATTAGTTTTGATACTTCCATCTTTATTAGTTAGATTATTATCTATAAAATTCAAAAGTATTTGTTCATTTCCACTTACTTTATTATCTTGCCAAATTACATTACTATTAATCTTCTTTATATATGGCATAATTAATATTCCTATAACTATAATTACTAAAGTACATAAAGAACTTACAATTATCATTTTAATTTTTCTTGTCATTGTTCCCCAAATTATCACTTTAAACTACATTTAGTATAATTTCTTATAAATTTTATAATATGTTTTTACTTTATCTACATATTCTTTAGTTTCTTTATAAGGAATATAATCCAAAGCTTTACCATCCTTTGAATAATCTTTATTATTAAGCCATGTATTTACTCTGCCTCTTCCTGCATTATAAGCAGCTATAAAAAGATCTATATCTCCAAATTCACTTCTTAAATCATTTAAGTACCAACATCCCATTTTAATATTATATTCTTCATCATACAACATATCTTTATTGTAATTTTTAATTCCCATTTGTTCCGCTATCCACTTTCCTGTATCATCAGTAATTTGCATAAGTCCCATAGCTTCTTTATGAGACTTTGCTTCTGGATTAAAACCACTTTCAGCCATAATTACAGATAATACAAGATATGGATCAAGATTATTCTCTTCTGAATACTTCAATATTACTTCCTTATGCCTGAAGGGAAATATATATTTTTTTAATAGATATTTTCCACTTGTTATAATTACCAATATAACGAGTACAACTGCTATTATTTTTCTGAATTTCATTCCCGTCTCCTCTATGCTAATTTCTTCATAAACTCAACTATATCTTTAACCTGTCTTTGTGTTTTTGTTAAATCACTATTATTATCAATTAATATATTAGCAAATTTCTTTTTTTCTTCTAAAGGCATTTGTGAATTAATTCTACTTATTGCATCAGCATTTGAGACTTTATCTCTAATTTTTACTCTTTGAATCTGAGTATTATTATCTGCACAAACCAAAATAACATAATCCATATCCTCATTCAAACCATTTTCAATTAATGTAGGTGCATCTAATATAATTAATTTTTCATTATTTTCTTCATATCGTTTCAATGCTTCATTGATTTCTTTCTTAATATAAGGTATGATTATTTCTTCATATTTAATTCTTTGTTTGGGAAATCTAAAAATATGGTTTCCAAATTCCTTTCTTCTAAATTCACCTTTCCAATTAAAAAATCCATCTCCAAACTGAATTCTAACTTTATCTAGTATTTCAGGGTAAGAAATAAGTACTTGCCTTGCAACTAAATCCGCATCTAATATCTTAAATCCAGCAGCTGATAACATTCTAGATACTGTACTTTTTCCTGTCCCTATCCCCCCAGTAAGGCCAATTTTAAGCATAATTTATTTTTCCTCCCTTATTTAGCTTCGTACCAAGTATAACCTTCGTTGATATCCACATCTAATGGCACCTTCAAATTAAGAGCATTTTCCATTTCTTCTTTTACTAATGCTTTTACTTTTTCCTCTTCATCAGGTTTTACATTTAGTATTAATTCATCGTGAACTTGTAAAATTAAACTACTTTTTAATTTTTCACTCTTAAGTCTATTATAAACATTCACCATAGATATTTTAATTATATCTGCTGCACTACCTTGAATAGGTGCATTCATCGCTAATCTTTCACCTAAAGCTTTTACTATTTTATTTGAAGACTTAATTTCAGGTATAAATCTCCTTCTATTAAATACAGTCAATACAAAACCATCTTCCTTTGCTTTTTCAACGGTATCATCTAAATAGTTTTTAATCTTAGGATATCTGTCAAAATATATATTCATATATTCTCCAGCTTCTTTTTTACTTATCTTTAAATCTTGGCTAAGAGAAAAATCACTCATTCCATAGACAATTCCAAAGTTAACGGCCTTAGCTCTACTTCTCATAAGTGGAGTAACTTCTTCAACATCAACATTGAATACCTCTGAAGCTGTTTTTCTATGAATATCACTATGATGCTTAAAAGCACCTATCATATTAGCATCATCAGCCATATGAGCTAAAACTCTTAATTCAATTTGAGAATAGTCACAAGATAGTAGTATATCTCCTTCTTCGTTAGGCACAAACACCTTTCTAATTTCCCTTCCCATTTCATATTTAACAGGTATATTTTGAAGATTAGGTTCTGTACTAGATAGTCTTCCAGTTGTAGTAACAGTTTGATTAAAGCTTGAATGTATTCTTCCGTCACTGTCAATTACATTCTTTAATCCTTCTACATATGTTGAATTAAGTTTTGTAATTTGTCTATAATAAATAATCTGTTGTATTATTGGATGTTGATCCTTAAGTTTTTCTAATACTTCAGCATTAGTTGAATAGCCAGTTTTAGTTTTTTTGATAGGTGTTAAATCCATTTTTTCAAATAATATCTTTCCAAGCTGTTTGGGTGAACTTATATTAAATTCCTCCTCCGCAAACTCGTAAATTATTCTTTGAGTTTTCTCAATTTCTCCTTTAAACTTAATTGATAACTCATCAAGTATTTCTTTATTCACTTTAAATCCTTGAGCTTCCATATATGCTAATACATGAACTAAAGGCAATTCAATATCATAATAAAGCTTTTCCATATCTTCTTTTTCTATTCTTGCTTTCAATTCTTCATATAAAGGTTTTATTAATGCAGCTATTTTTGTTTCAACATTTTCTCCATTTAAATTTTCGCCTAAATAATCATTTATTAAACCATTTAGTTCATATTTTCCCTTTGATGAATCAATAATATAAGCAGCAATAGCTGTATCAAATATTAAATTTTTTATTTCTATATCATACTTTCCTAACACTTTTATTAATTCTTTAGCATCATGTATAACTTTCTTCTTAGATTCATCTTCCATAAATGCTTTTAGTACTTTTATAGCCTTTTCTCCATCTTCTTGAATCACTTCTTGAAAATCAATTGCTTTCACTTGCGTTTCTCTACCTATTACTAATTGGCTAATAGAAATCTTAGAATAAACGGATTGATCCTTAACTGTATATTCTATAAAAGAAATCTCACCTTCCTCTTTAAATACCTCTTCCATTCTTTCAATTGTTGTTACTTTTTCAATAGTAATATTAGTATTTTCTACATCCGAATCTTCACCAAACTTACTTAATAATGACTTCATTTGAAGTTTTAATAAAAGTTTTTTAACTTTTTCTTTATCATAACTTTCTGTACTTTTAATTTCATCAAAATTAACCTCAATTGGAACATCTCTAATTATTGTTGCTAATTTTTTAGAAAAAATAGCTTGTTCTTCGTTATTTTCAAGGTTTTCTTTAAGCTTCTTACCACTTATTTTATCTATGTTTTTAAGAACATCTTCTACTGATCCATAGGTTTCTATAAGCTTAAATGCTGTTTTTTCTCCAATCCCCGGAACACCAGGTATATTATCAGACTTATCGCCCATTAAACCTTTCACATCTATAAATTGTGTAGGTGTGACCTTAAATTCATTAATAAAATCTTCTTCATTATACGTTGCAATTTCACTTACACCCTTTTTAGTTATTATTACTTTGGTGTTTTTACCTGCTAATTGAAGCGCATCTTTATCTCCAGTTACAATATAACTTTCAATACCTTTTTCTTCAGAAATTCTTGATACAGTACCTATGATATCATCTGCTTCAAATCCATCTATTTCATATATGTTAATGCCTAAAGCTTCTAACAATTCTTTAATTAAAGGAAATTGTTCACCAAGTTCTGGTGGCATCTTCTTTCTTCCAGCTTTATATTCACTATATTCTTTATGTCTAAAAGTTGGTGCTTTTTTATCAAAAGCTGCAACTATGTAATCTGGCTTAATATCTTCTTTCATTTTTAATAACATATTAGCAAAACCATATACTGCATTTGTATGTATGCCATCACTATTAGTTAATAGTGGCAATGCATAATATGCTCTATTCATAAGGGAATTAGAATCTAAAATTAATAACTTTTCCATAAATCCTCCTAATTTCTCTATAATCTTCTTTGTCAATAGTTTTATTATACTATTTTCTATGGGAAAAAAATAATTATTCAATGAATATTTTAGAAAATACTTAAATCTAACTCTCGTGATAAATCTCTTAATGTCTTAAGTCCAGCTAAACTATTGCCTTTTTTATCAAGAGCAGGACCATAAACCCCTATTCCAAACTTTCTAGGAACGGTTCCTAATATTCCTCCTCCAACACCACTTTTTGCAGGAATACCAACAGAAACAGCAAACTCTCCAGATGCATCATACATACCACAAGTAACCATTATTGTCTTTACTATTCTACAGTTTTCCCTAGAAATTAATCTTTCATTACTCCATGGTATTACTCCATCATTTGCTAGAACAGCTCCAAACTTTGCTAGGTCTATAGCATTCGCTTCTATTGAACACTGTCTAAAATATAAATCTAAAATTTCTTCAATATTTCCTTCAAGCATCCCATTACTTTTCATAAAATAAGCTAATGCTCTATTTCTATCGCCAGTTTCCTTTTCTGATAGATAAACTTCTTCATTTATATTTATATTTGGATTATCAGTAGCTTTTCTAATAAAACTAATTAATCTATTAAGTTTATCTTCTTCAGAATCCCCATATATTAATGAGGTTGTTACAATTGCTCCTGCATTAATCATCGGATTATATGGTCTTTTTTTATTTTTTGTTTCTAATGAAACAATGCTATTAAATTCGTCTCCTGTTGGCTCTACATCTATTTTCTTAAAAACATTAGCTCTACCGTTATCAGCAAGAGCCAAAATAAGACTTACTACTTTTGAAATACTTTGTATTGTAAATTTCTTATTGCATTCACCAGCACAAAAAACTCTTCCATCTATATCTGCAACTGCAATACCTAAATCATTGGGATCTGCTTTTAATAGTCCTGGAATATACGAAGCTAATTTTCCGTCCTTACCATAAACCTTATTTTTATTAACTATAGTTTCTAATAATGCGTTCAAAATACTATTCCTCCATGCCTTTTCTTTTGTGGTGAATTTATTATATTACTTAATAATCTCTCTTACAAGAAAAAAAATGCAACGGAATCTCGTTACATTTTTAAGATATATCTATTATTAGCAAATATAATAATATTATTCAGTTTTACTCTCTTCCTGATTATCATTAGCTTCAATTGCTTCAACTTCTTTTGCTAATATTTTTGCCATTTTTGCTTTCCTAGCCTTTTCTTTTTCTTCTATAAGCTTTTGTTCATCCGCCTTTGACTTGGAATTTTTTTCAATGTTTTCTCTTCGCTTCTCAATTTCTCTTTGTAATCCTTCAATGAAAAAAGCAAATCTCTTCTTCACTCTTTTCTTAAATAAAAGATTTTGCAATTTACTATTGAAGAAATTAATAAATCCTTTTTCTTCATGATATTCTGTAAGCGTAATTTTTGTTGAACTTTCATCAACTTCTTCAAACTCATACGTTGAATAATATTTAACTCCATTACCGGAACTCATTATTTCATAAACTTTATTTTTCTCATATTTTGTTATTTCTATAGTCATTTGAGTTGAATTTGTTGAGTATGTACCAACATTTTTTTGAACTTTACAACCTACAGGATTATTTTCATTAAATTTCGGGAAATCTCTTTTTGCAGTTTTAACAAAAATATAAAAAACGTCTTCAACTGGATATTTTATTACTGCAGAATTTAAAAATGCCAAAATAATCACTCCTATCCAAATTTTATGTATACATTGATTATATATTATAAAAGATGCATAAGCAAAGCTTATGCATCTAAAATTATATAATTAAGAACAACTATCTTATGCTTGTTCTCCATTACCCATCTTGTTAGCAGCTATTATAAATGGAGCCCATAAGAATATAGCAAACACTAATAGTGCAAATGCTAACACTCCTGCTTTCCAGTCAAATCCTGTTGCCATAAGTGCTGAAATTACTGGAGGACAAGTCCAAGGTACTTCGTATCCAATTCTCGCAGCAAATGGTATTGGTCCAGTAAATACCCAAGCTAATAATAACATTAATGGTGTAGATAATATCCAAGGAATAAAGTAAGTTACATTTAATATAATTGGTAATCCAAATATAACTGGTTCATTAATTTGGAAAACTCCTGGAGCAATAGCTAATTTAAATATTTCTTTTTCTTCTTGTTTCTTTGAGAAAATTGCGATAGCTATTAGTAAAGCTAATGTACCACCGCATCCACCTGGCATTGCATAAACATCAATAAAGTTTCTTGTTAATACATATGGTAATGGTTCTCCCTTAGAAGTTGCATCTATATTGGCAAGTGAACAAGGATAATATAATGGTTTTAATACTGAATCTATAACATTTATACCATGTATTCCGAAGAACCATAGTAATTGTGCAAGAAGAGCCAATAAAACCATTACTGCTGGTGATTGTCCTAAATTCATTAATGGTGCTTGTAACTTGTGTAAAATGAAATCAGGTAAACATTCATTTAATCCAACATTAAATATAACTGAAATAATACCGAAAAGAATAAGAGCAAGAGAGCCTGGTACTAAAGCTGCAAATGATCTAGATACTGCTGGTGGTACACCATCAGGCATCTTGATAGTCCAACCTTTTTTACCAACTCTTACAAATATCTCTGTTGCTAAAAATGCTGTAATCATAGCGGCAAACATAGCATTTGTTCCAAAATGACCAACTTGGAATACATCGCTAACTCCATCAACAACCTTAGATACGTCATCTACTTTTTCTGTATGGAAGAATCCAGCACCTAATGTTGATGGTAATAATGCAAAATAACATCCAACTGAAGTTATTGCAGCACCTAAACCATCTCCATCGTATGATTTAGCTAATGAGTATGAAATTGAAATTACAACTAACAATGATAATACCTTTAATGTACCAGTTTGAACATTCCACCCAATTTGCATAACCCAGCTATCTAAAGCAGGTTGAATACTTTCATGCCAAAATGATAATTCGTTTAAATATTTTCCTATTAATCCATCAGACTGTAAAAATACACAATTAATGAATACAACCATAGCTCCTAAAATAGAAGCTGTCATAGTAGCTACAAACCCATCTCTTAATGCTAAAAGATGTCTTTGAGTACCAACTTTTTGAGCAACAGGTAGCAAGTACTTTTCTAGTACTGCAGCTAATTTGTCCATAATACTCATTTTTATCCTCCCTAAAAAATATGAAAATATATTTATGAACATTTAATATAAATAAAATAAAGTGTACCTTTAATAATTTATTTATTACTAAATATACATATCAAAATTAACATAGAAATTTTAAATTGTTTCTCTTAAATATAGGTTATTTTTTCCAAAAATATATAACCAATTAAATAATAACTTTATCCCCCGTAACTTTGAACCACATGTTAATCGTATAGTTGCTTTATTTTTGACACTAACTCTTACAGTAGGACTGCTTGTACGATTTGTTTTGACATATACGTCATATTCACCACTTTTTAAACTTATAACCTTTCTTGAATCATTTGCTATTGTGTTGATTTCAATATCATTAACAACTATTTTGAAATCAGTATGACTATAAGTTTCATCATATTCTCTTGTAAGAATTATATCTCCCATTATTATCCCCCAACTTTTACTTAACAATAATATTAAAATTTTCAGTGCTAACTTAGATATAAAAGTTATTTTTAAAATTATTGTTAATAAAAGCTATTTATTTTATTTTTTGTCTTTTATGAAAATCTTTACATGATTATTTTATATCATTATCTATTTTTTGTAAACCTTTTTTTGAAATTTTATTGGTACAATTTTTATTGTTACCTAATATATAATATAGCTATGACTACTATTCATGTAACTTTTAATATATTTTTTTTATATTTTTTCAAAAAAAAATCATTCCCACTTATCTAAAAGATGAGAATGATTTTATTAAAAATAGCATTAGCTTCAACTATTCTATTATGCTTGTAATAATTTTTCTAATTGTTTTCTAATAGCTTTTATAAAATCTAAATAGTTTACAACATTAACTTCTTTCATAGTTGTTAATAAACCTAAATCCTTTGTCATAGTACCAGAATTAATTGTATCTAAAGATGCTTTTTCTAATTTATCTGCAAAATCTTGTAGCTCTTTATTTCCATCTAATTCTCCTCTTTTTCTCAATGCTCCACTCCATGCAAAAATAGTTGCTATTGAATTTGTTGAAGTTTCTTCACCTTTCAAGTATTTATAATAATGTCTTTGAACTGTTCCATGTGCCGCTTCATATTCATAATTTCCTTCTGGTGAAACAAGTACTGATGTCATCATAGCTAGAGAGCCAAAAGCTGTTGCTATCATGTCACTCATTACATCACCATCATAGTTTTTGCAAGCCCATATCATTCCTCCATTCGATTTAATAACTCTTGCAACAACATCATCAATTAATGTATAAAAGTATTCAATGCCTGCTTCATTGAATTTTTCCTTATATTCATTATCGAATATATCTTGGAATATGTCTTTAAATGTATGATCGTATTTTTTTGAAATAGTATCTTTGCTTGCAAACCATAAATCTTGTTTTTTATCAAGTGCAAAGTTAAAACAACTTCTAGCAAAGCTCTCTATTGATTTATTTAAATTATGCATTCCCATAACTACTCCATCGCCTTGAAAATCATGGATTAATTCCTTTTGAACTTCTCCTGATTCTGAAGTAAATACAAGTTCACACTTTCCTTTACCTTTAATCTTCATTTCAACATTTCTATATATATCTCCATAAGCATGTCTTGCTATAGTTATAGGCTTTTCCCAATTTCTAACATAAGGTTTTATTGAATCAACTACTATAGGCGCTCTAAAAACAGTACCATCTAAAATAGCCCTTATTGTTCCATTAGGACTTTTCCACATTTCCTTTAAATCATATTCTTTAACTCTAGCTGCATTAGGTGTTATTGTTGCGCATTTAACTCCTACACCATACTTTTTTATTGCATTTGCTGCATCAACTGTTACCTGATCATCAGTTTCATTACGATATTTTAACCCCAAATCGTAATATTCACTTTTTAATTCTACAAAAGGATTGATAAGTTCATCCTTAATGCTTTTCCATAGAATTCTTGTCATTTCGTCTCCATCCATTTCAACTAATGGAGTTGTCATTTTAATTTTTTCCATAATGTGCCCCCTTTTAAGTTATTCATCTATTTACCTTGTAATGTAAATAGAGTCATATTATTCTAACAATATAATTATACAACAAAAAAGGAGTTGTTGCCACGTGATTAAAAATCACTACAACATCTCCTTTTTACTTATATATTTATAAATTATTAGACATCTTTGTAATCTACATCAATAGCTTCACTAGTATTAAAATCATCATTTACTTGATAATCACTCGTAGTTTCAAAAGAATTATCTATAGACTTTTTCTTAAATTTTTTATTACTAAAAAATCCATATACTTTAATTCCAGCCCAAACTATCACACCTGTTATTAAGAAAAAAGGTACTAATTTTAGTATCAATCCAAATACAAGAAATGTGACTAAAATTCCTATAAATATATTCAAACTATTTTTATTCATGTTCTTTACCTCTATTTTTAATACAATATTTTATATCATTATACAATTAAGCAGACAAGTATTAAAGAGGTATTTTCTTAATATTGAATTAATTTTTTCTTATTTTAGTAAGTATACTATTTATTCTTCTTAGCTATCTTAGGTAAAATAAATCCTAATAAAATAAGAATTACTGGTGTAACAATATTTAAAGAAATTTGAAACCACCATCCACTTGAATATGTTTCAATTCCACTTGGGAACATTCCCATAATACAAGCAAAAGCAGTAAACGCAAAACACCACACTCCAAATCCAAGAGCAATTTTATCATTCTTTACAAATTTATAATCACTCTTATACTTATCTCCAGCTTTCTTAAGGGCAATGAATCCTAAGAATACCCATAAGTATCTCATTGGCATTACTACTGAATTAAGCTTTAACAGCCAATTAAATAAATCATTCATACTTCCTATACCTAGTGCAGGTACAACTATTATTATTCCAACAAGTATAGCTGTCATAATATAACCATTAATTGGAGCACCATACTTGTTAGTTTTAGTTAATGCCTTTGGAATATAGTTTTCATCTGTATCTGAAAGCAACACTTTAAGTGGTGCATCAATTGAAAATACTAACGCTGATATCTGAGCAGTTGCATTTGCTAAAGCATAAATAATCAAGAAGAAATTACCTATACCATAATATTCACCAAGCATTTTAAATGCATAATATTGTCCATTCATCATAAGGTCTTTTGGTATGTTATTTGCATCAAACATCATTCCCATTGCTATTGATCCTAATATTGCTGAAACTGCTACCATTATTGCAAGTACTATCATTCCTTTAGGAAACTCTTTGCTTGGATTTTTAGTGTTATTTACATATGGTGAAATCTTTTCAGCTCCACCAACAGCAAATACAAGCATGGAAAGAGTTGTAAAATAAGCAAAATCAAAATTTGGAACTACAGTATCAACACTTATATTAGTTGTCGCTATTGACATTCCTGTTATTGAAGGTGCAGCAATTACTAATAAAATATAAAGCATTGACATTATAAATATCGATGTACCAGCTATAGTTCCAATTTTCTTTAATGAAGTTATTCCTCTAGATGCAACCCATAAGAAAAGTAAGAAAACAGCCAAACAAATAAGTTGAATTGCAACTGTTGACATACTACTTAGTAAGCTACCATCACCTTTTATAGCCCATCCTAACGCAATTACTACTGCTTGAGGCTTTTGAGCTAAATAAGGAATATGAACTACCCAATAAGTCCATCCAGCAAAATAAGCTAAATGAGCCCCCATAGTTTCTCTTATCCAAGAGCTTACTCCACCCTTGCCTTCTTTAAATACAGATCCTAATTCGCCTACCATTAATGCATAAGGTACAAAGTATAAGCCTATAATTAAAATCCACGAAATAATTACTTTTAATCCTTGATTGGCAAAATTATTAACAACATTACCAAATCCCCATACCGATACAAAAGCCATCAACGCCAAATTATACCACCTAAGCTTTTTATCTTCTTCCATCATAAGTTTTTCCTCCTAATTTTATCTTCTGTTATTACTAAATAAATAGTCATTTTATATTTTATCAAAAAATTTAGATTATACAAAAAAAAAGACAATATAATATTAATTTTCATCATAAATTTAATACTTTACAATTAAATATTATATTGCCCTTCTAATTTGATAAGTCATAAAAACATTTTTATCATGATTTTATTTTTTCAATTTGTATACAATGCTTCTTTCATAAAAGAAAGTGAACCATCCATAATTAATAAAGAACAAGAACCAAAGGTAGTTATCTGTAAAGAAACCTTTTAATCCTACTAAAAATAAAAGTCCTAATAGCCCGATATACTTATGCTTATCATAATTCATTTTAATTCCCCCCCATCCTAAATTATACATAATAAACAAAAAATACCTTTTTCTTATTATAATACACTTTGGGGTATTTTTTCTACATTTTTTCTTTAGAAACTTTATATAACAATTCAGGTCGCCCTATATTACCTACAGTTGATTCAACTTCTATATTATTTATCTCCTCAAGATAATCCATGTACTTCTTTATTGTAACATTACTTATATTAAGTTTTGCAGCTATTTCTCTCAAAGTCCATATCTCACCAGAATTTTCCATTAAAAAATCCATAATTTTATTCAATGTTCTTTTATTTAGTCCCTTAGGCAAATCAAGTTCTTTATTGCTATTATTCATATATATTTTATCTATATCTTGTTGCTGTATGGTTTTACTTTCCTTAAATAAATCAAATCTTGTTTTATACTTTTTAATTGCCTCTTCAAACCTATCAAACTCAAATGGCTTTACAAGATAATCTACAGCGCCATAAGCAAAAGCTTTTCTTAATTCATTAGAGTTATTAGCAGCTGTAACCATTATTACGTCAACCAAATACTTTTTATTTCTAATGCTTTTTAATATCTCTAATCCATTTTTCTTCGGCAAAAATA
>JAQXTC010000237.1 GCA_029219285.1 Clostridiaceae bacterium | reverse complement strand
GAATCTAGTTGAAAATGCAATAAAGTATTCTGAAAATGATAAAAAAGTAACAATTAGTAGTTATTCTGATAAAGAATTTTATTATATTTCTGTAGAAGATGAGGGGTTGGGTATTCCAGAAGATGATTTACCAAGAATATTTGAAAGATTTTACAGAGTTGATAAAGCTAGGAAAAGTGGAGGCACTGGTCTCGGATTAGCAATTGTGAAGCATATTGTTAAAATATTTAATGGTGATATTAAAGTTGAAAGTAAATTAGGTGAAGGAAGTAAATTTACAGTAAAAATTAAACATTTATAATCATAAAGTATTTTAGATAGAAAAGGTGCATAATGCACCTTTTTTTGTTTGTTAAATTTAAATTAACCTAAACTTATGGGATTTTAACAGAACTATAATAATTAGTTAACCTAGAGATAATATTATAGTCTTGTAAGAACAAGATAAATGAAGTGGAGGATAAAAATGAAAAAGAAAAATTTAAAAGTTATAGTAGGTGCCTTATTAGTTACAATGATTGGAAGTGTATTTGTAGGATGTGGAAGTGATTCAAAAGATACTGAAACCGGAAGTATTACTATTAGTGGTTCATCTGCATTATTACCACTTATGGAAAATTCCACAGATGGATTTAAAGAAAAATATGCAGGGCAAGATATAAGTGCACAAGCAGGAGGGTCTGGTACAGGATTAACTCAAGTAAGTGAAGGTTCAGTAGATATAGGAAATTCAGATATTTTTGCAGAAGAAAAATTAGATAAAGATAAAGCAAAGGAACTTGTAGATCACAAAGTTGTTGCACAAGGTTTTGCAATAGTAGTAAATAAGGATCTAGGTATAGATAATTTAACAAAACAGCAAATTAAGGATATCTTCTCAGGTAAAATTACAAATTGGAAAGATGTTGGAGGCAAAGATGAAGAAATTTTCGTTATTCATAGACCTGCTTCATCTGGTACAAGAGCTACATTTACCAAAACAATTTTAGATGGAGAAAAGTCTTTGGAAAATGATTCTATAGGAGGAACTCAAGATTCAAATGGTGCAGTTAAAAAGGCAATGGAAGAAAACAAAGGAGCAATTAGTTATTTAGGATTGTCTTATTTAAATAGTGATGATGCAAAGGCTTCATTAGTTGGAATTAAGATAGATGGTGTTTCTTCTGAAAAGGCAAATATTACAACTGGCAAGTATCCATTTTGGTCATGGGGGCATATGTACACAAAAGGGGAAGCAACAGGTGTAGCTAAGAATTTTATAGAATATATTCAAAGTGAGGAAAATAAAAGCGTTGTAGAAAAGTTAGGATTTATATCAAGTAGTGATATGAAAGTACAGTAATTAATATTAAGGAATGGTTTGAATGGAGAAGAGAAATTTAAAAGAAAGACTTATTAATGATTATATAGGAAAGGCTTTTGTTAGTTTATGTGGCTTACTTATTATAGCTATTACTGTATCAATAATAATATTTATAGCCCAAAAGGGAGTACAAACTTTTATTAAGGGAAATTCATCGATTTCACAATTTATATTTAGTGATAATTGGAATCCAGGAGATAGTAACAATCCAACCTTTGGAGCTCTTTCTTTTATAATAGGTTCAACATTGATTTCTATAGGAGCAGTATTAATTAGTGCTCCTATAGGAATAGCATTGGGTTTATTTGTAAATATAATTTCAAAAAAATTAGGTAGAAATATAATAAATCCTTCTCTTGAAATACTAGTGGGTATTCCATCAGTTGTATATGGTTGGGTTGGTGTATCAGTATTAATACCTTTTATAAAAAAAAGTTTTGGAGGTATTGGTTATTCTCTTCTTGCTGGAATACTAGTTCTATCATTAATGATACTACCAACTATAGCAAGTCTATCAATAGATGCAATAAAAACTGTACCGCATGAACATATTGAGGCATCCTATGGATTAGGGGCTACAAGATGGCAAACATGTTGGAAGGTAATTATACCTGGAGCTAAAAGCGGGATTTTGACAGGCGTTGTTTTTGGAATAGCAAGAGCTTTTGGAGAGGCATTAGCAGTACAAATGGTTATTGGTAATACTGTTATTATTCCAGATGGTATTTTATCACCGATGGCAACACTTACAAGTGTTTTAACAATGGATATGGCCAATACAGCTTCAGGAACAGCATGGAATGATGCATTATGGTCTCTTGCATTAATTTTACTCATAATCTCATTTATATTTATTTTAATTATTAGAAAAATTGAGAAGAGAGGTGAAAGTGTGTGATTAATCCAAAGAAAGCAGATAAAATAGCAACATTTATAATAAGTATATTAAGTGCAGTTGTAGTATTAATTCTTGGGAGTTTTATCTTATATATCTTGTATGAGGGTATTGGCAAATTGGATTTCCATTTCTTATTTGGAAATCCCAAAACAACTGACACTGGTGGAGGAATTGGACCACAGCTGTTTAATTCGTTTTATATGTTAATAATTTCGCTTATTATAACGGTACCAATTGGAATTGGTGCTGGAATATATTTGGCTGAATATGCCAAAGAAGGACCTGTGGTAAGGTTTATAAGGCTCTGCTTAGAAACAATGTCATCTCTTCCTTCAATAGTAATTGGTATGTTTGGATTATTGATTTTTGTTAATGTACTTGGATTTGGTTATTCCATTATTGCAGGAGCATTATCGGTAAGTATTTTAAATATACCATCTATGACAAGAGTTTCAGAAAATGCTATAAAAATTGCTAGCAAAAAAGTGAAGGAAGCTTCTTTAGGTCTTGGAGCTACAAGATGGCAGACAATTGTTAAACTTACTCTTCCTATAGCTATGGGAGAAATACTTACAGGTATTATATTAGCTTCAGGAAGGATATTTGGTGAAGCAGCAGCTTTTTTATATACCTCAGGATTAAGTTCTACAGCATTAAACTTCAATTCTGTTAGTTTG
The DNA here is from genome assembly GCA_029219285.1 of Clostridiaceae bacterium. Taxonomy (GTDB): domain Bacteria; phylum Bacillota; class Clostridia; order Clostridiales; family Clostridiaceae; genus Clostridium. The sequence goes on along the minus strand of JAQXTC010000237.1, from coordinate 6,264 downwards.
AGTGGTAAAACATCGGCATTTTCATTATTTAGGCCAGCAGAAACTTTAGCTGTTCATATATGGAAGTTGAATTCTGAAGGTATAGTTCCAGATGCTACAGAGATAGCAAATGGAACTGCAGCAGTATTAATGATTGCAATTTTATTGTTTAATTTATGTGCTAGATTAATAGGAAATAGGTTATTGAAATCATATAGAGGAAAGTAGGAGAAAGATAAATGGCGATTATTGAGACAAAAGATTTAAATCTATATTATGGTTCAAATCAAGCTTTGAAAAATATAAATTTAAAAATAAATAAAAATGAAGTAACAGCGCTAATAGGGCCATCAGGATGTGGTAAATCAACATTTTTAAGAACCCTTAATAGAATGAATGATTTAATAGAAATAGTAAAAGTGGAAGGGGAGGTATTTTTTGAAGGAAAAAATATCTATAAGGATTATGATGAAATAGCATTAAGAAAAAGAGTAGGAATGGTATTTCAAAAACCAAATCCTTTTCCAATGTCGATATATGATAATATTGCTTATGGACCAAGAATAAACGGAACAAAAGATAAAAAGATTTTAGATGAAATTGTTGAAAGAAGCCTTAAAGGTGCTGCACTTTGGGATGAAACTAAAGATAGATTGAAAAAAAGTGCTGTGGGACTTTCAGGAGGCCAACAACAAAGGTTATGTATAGCTAGAACTTTAGCTACAAGTCCTGAAATTATATTAATGGATGAACCGACTTCTGCACTAGATCCTATCTCAACCAGTAAAGTTGAAGAACTTATGGATGAATTAAAGAAGCAATATACTGTTATCATTGTTACACATAATATGCAACAAGCTGGAAGAATTGCAGATAAAACAGCATTTTTCCTTAATGGAGAAGTAATTGAATTTGATAAGACGGAAAATATTTTTTATAAACCAAGAGACAAAAGGACAGAGGATTATATAACAGGAAGATTTGGTTAATATAGGTGAAAGGGGTGGATACTATGAGTAGGACTGGACGTAAAGCAAGAGTAAATGAAATTTATAGAAAACTTTCTCTTATGTCTAACTTAGTTGAGAAACAAATATACAGAAGTATGGAATTTCTAAGGAGTCATAATCTTGAAGGTATTGAGAAGGTTTTTGATGAAGATGATAAAGTGGATGCTTTTCAAAAGGAAATTGAAGAAGAGTGTATTAAATTTATAGCTACAAGACAACCACTTGCCAAGGATTTGAGAAATGTCTTTACTGTAACTAAGATTGCAACGGATCTTGAAAGAATGGCTGATCACGCAATTGATATATGTAAAATATGCAAAAAGGTAAGTATACCATCTGCATCATTTCCCAAAGAGGTATTAGCTTTATGGGAAATGGAAGAACAGGTTAGGAAAATGATTAATTTGTCAGTTGATGCTTTTGTTAAAGGTGACATTGAACAAGCTTATGATATATGTAAAATGGATGATTTTGTAGACAGAATATATGCTAGTATATTTGATAATATGTTAAAAATATTAAAATCTGACGAGAGCAAAACGGATACTATGGCTCAATTATTGTTTGTAGCTAAGTATTTAGAAAGAATTGGAGATAGAGTTACAAATATTTGTGAAGGAATAATATATTCTATAAAAGGAACTTATGTAGATCTTAATGAATAGAATATTAAAATTATGATTAAGGGGCACTTCAAAAAATGTGGTGTCTCTTTTTGTTTGACTTAAATTTATTAATAATGTAATATATCATAAGGTACATTTAATTAAGGAATAAAGACAGATAGATGATACTTTATTCAAATTTAGGCAAAGCTATAAATGTATAAGAAGATAGTTTTTAGTTATATAGACTACTTAAGGAGGAAGAAATAATGGCAAAACCAATAGTTGCAATGGTTGGTAGACCTAATGTTGGTAAATCAACATTGTTTAATAGATTAGCTGGAAAGAGAATCTCTATAGTACAAGATACTCCAGGGGTTACAAGAGATAGAGTATATGCTGAAGCAGATTGGCTTAATTATAACTTTACAATGATTGATACAGGTGGTATAGAACCTGATAATGATAATGTTATTATGAAGCAAATGAGAAGACAAGCAAATATCGCTATTGAGACAGCAGATGTTATTGTATTTATCGTTGATGGTAAAGAAGGTCTAACAGCAGCTGACCAAGAAGTAGCTACTATGCTTAGAAAATCAAAGAAACCTGTTGTTTTAGTTGTAAATAAAGTAGATTCTATAAAAGAAGAAGATAATGCATGGGAATTCTATAATTTAGGTATAGGCGATCCAATAACAATTTCAGCTTCTCAAGGTTTAGGTCTTGGAGATATGCTTGATAGAGTTGTTGAAAACTTCGATGAAGCTAAACTTACTGAAGAGGAAGATGATTATGCAAGAATTGCAATCGTTGGTAAGCCTAATGTTGGTAAATCTTCTTTAGTAAATAGACTTTTAGGAGAAGAAAGAGTTATAGTTTCTGATATAGCTGGTACTACAAGAGATGCAGTAGACAGTTACCTGGAAAATGAATTTGGTAAGTTTATTATTGTAGATACTGCAGGTGTTAGAAGAAAGAGTAAAGTAAAAGAAGAAATAGAAAGATATAGTGTTATTAGAACAATGACAGCTATAGAAAGAGCTGATGTTTGTATTTTAATGATAGATGCAACAGAAGGTATTACTGAGCAAGATGAAAAGATAATAGGGTTTGCTCATGAAATGAAGAAAGCAATTATGGTTATTGTTAATAAGTGGGACCTTATTGAAAAAGACAATAACACAATGGAAGAATTCAAGAAAGATTTACAACAAAACCTTAAATTCTTACAATATGCTGAATACTTATTTATATCAGCAAAAACAGGACAAAGAACACATAAGGTTTTAGAAGTTGCTAAAAAGTGCTATGATAATTATAATAAGAGAATTTCAACTGGTATATTAAATGATGTTATAAGTAAGGCTGTTCTTATGAAAGAACCACCAATTGTTGGTCTTAAGAGATTAAAGATATTCTATGCAACTCAAGTTGCTACAAGACCACCAAAGTTTGTTTTCTTTGTAAATGATAGTAACGCAAGACATTTCTCTTATGAAAGATATATCGAAAATCAAATAAGAGATAGCTTTGATTTTAAAGGAACTGGTATACAAATAGAGTATAGAGAGAGAAAGGAAGATTAATAAAATGAGCAAAATAACCTTTATTGGGGGCGGAAGCTTTGGAACTGCTTTAGGTATTCTACTTGCAGAAAAAGGCAATGATGTGTCAATATACGATAGAGATGAAAGTGTTGTTAATGACATTAATATTAATAGAAAAAATGATAAGTATATTAAGGATTTAGAAATCCCTCAAAAGGTTTGTGCCTACAATGATTTAGATGAGGCACTTGAGTCTTCTGATTATGTGGTTTTAGCTGTACCTTCTCATGTAATAAGACCTATGGCTGAAACATTAAAAGGAAAAATACCTTCAACAGTTACTGTAATATCCATTGCTAAAGGTATTGATGAAACTACAGAAGAAAGATTATCTGTAGTTCTTGAAAAAGAACTTAATAATCCAATAGTTGTTCTTTCAGGACCTAGTCATGCGGAAGAAGTTGCAGCAGGTATACCTACAACAATTGTTGTTACTTCAAAGGATATGAAAGCTTGTGAAGCTGTTCAAGATTTATTTATGACACCTAACTTTAGAGTTTATACAAATGATGATATAATTGGTGTTGAAATAGGTGGAGCTGTTAAAAATGTTATTGCTTTAGCTGCGGGAGTTATTGATGGTTTAGGTTATGGTGATAATACTAAAGCTGCTCTTATGACAAGAGGTATGAAAGAGATATCTAGAATTGGAATAGCTCTTGGTGGTAGAGCTGAAACATTTTATGGATTAACTGGTATGGGTGACTTAATTGTAACTTGTACTTCAATGCATTCAAGAAATAGAAGATGTGGTATTTTGCTAGGTAAAGGAAAATCTATGGAAGAAGCTCTTGAAGAAGTTGGAATGGTAGTTGAAGGAGTTAAAGCATGCAAAGCATTTTATGAGTTAAAAGAAAAAATGGGTATTTCAATGCCTATAACTGATGCTTTATATAAAACTTTATATTTAAAGAAAAGTCCTTCCAAGTGTGTTAAAGAATTAATGTTAAGAGATAAAAAAAGTGAATTATTCTAATTATAATATAAAAACATCTTTAAACTATTAAGTGTTTAAAGATGTTTTTTTTCTGCCAATAATATTTTAATTATAGAATATATTTTAATTTCTATGAATATATTATATTGTTAAAAATATTTAGGAGGGAATAACTTGGACAGCTTCAACATATACAAAGACATTGCAGAAAGGACACAAGGAGACATATATGTAGGTGTAGTTGGGCCTGTTAGAACTGGTAAATCTACATTTATTAAAAAATTCATGGACATTATGGTTATACCAAAGATTGAGAATACTTATAAAAAAGAAAGAGCAAAAGATGAATTACCTCAAAGTGGTTCTGGTAAGAGCATTCATACAACTGAACCTAAGTTCGTGCCAAATGAAGCTGTTGAGATAAGTCTTGATGAAGAGATAAAATTTAGAGTTCGATTAGTGGACTGTGTTGGTTATATCGTTAAAGGCGCATTGGGATATCTTGATGGCGAAGAAGCAAAAATGGTTAATACACCATGGTATGATTATGAAATTCCTTTTGAGGATGCAGCAGAGATAGGAACTAAGAAAGTAATACAAGATCATTCAACAATTGGACTTGTTGTTACTACAGATGGTACTATTACTGGAATTGATAGAGAGGAATATGTAGAACCAGAAGAAAGAGTTATAAATGAACTAAAAGCTATGAACAAACCTTTCATAGTTATACTAAATAGTACAAAACCTAATTCACCAGAGACAAAGAAATTAAAGAATGAAATGGAAGAAAAGTATAACGTTATAGTTCAAATATTAGACGTATTTAATATGGGTGAAAGTGACATAGAAGATATATTTAAATCAGTACTTAAAGAATTTCCTGTTAAAGAAATAAATATAGATATGCCAGAATGGCTTGAGAAACTAGAACCATCTCATTGGCTAAAGAAAGACTTCTTCAATATAATTAAGGATATGAGTAAAGACATATCGAAGATTAAAGATATTAAGGCATCCCTAAATAGTATGAAGAGTGATGAGTACTTAGGAACTTCTGTATTATTAGAAATGAATCTAGGAGTTGGAACTGGTAGGATTTTATTAAAGCCTGAAGATGGAGTTTTTTATAAGGTTCTTAGTGAAATCTGTGATTTAAATGTAGAATCAGAAAGTGATTTATTATCCTTAATTAAAGAATTGAATCATGCTAAAATAGAGTATGATAAAATAAAAGATGCTCTAGAAGAAGTAAAAATGACAGGTTATGGACTAGTTGCACCACAACTTACTGAAATGACTTTTGAGGAACCTGAAATTGTAAAACAAGGTAATAAATATAGAGTTAAGCTTAAAGCAAGTGCGCCATCACTACATCTAATAAAGGCGGATGTTAAAACTGAAATTAGTCCAATAATGGGTTCTGAAAAAGAGTCGGAAGAACTTGTAAAAGCACTATTAGATCAATTCCAAACTGATCCAACAAGTCTTTGGCAGAGTAATATGTTTGGTAAATCTTTAGAAGTATTAGTTAAAGAAGGCTTACAGAATAAGTTATACAAGATGCCAGATGATGTTCAGATTAAGATTCAAAAGACACTTCAAAAGATAATAAATGAAGGAGATGGAGGACTTATCTGTATTATACTTTAGTTTTAAAGTATAATTATCTTGGTATTCTTAGAGAATAGTAAAAAAACTCTTTCAGAGTTTTTAAACAAATATTCAGAGAGGAAATCAAAAAAGATTTCCTCTCTATTTAATTTAGAGTATAAATAAAAATATCCCTGCTGAAAAGATTATTCCTTTCAGCAGGGACATTTTAAATTGAACATTATTTAACTTTAAAAATCCATCCTTCTGGTCCTTCTATATCACCAAATTGAATGCCAGTAAGTAAGTCATATAACTTTTTAGTCACAGGGCCTACTTCAGTTTCACTATAAAATACATGAAGTTTTCCTTTATATTCAATTCCACCAATTGGACTTATTACAGCAGCTGTACCACAGGCACCAGCTTCTGCGAATCTATCTAAGTCGTCGATGTAAACATCTCCTTCTTCAGTTTCAAGTCCTAAGTATTCTTTAGCTAAATATAATAAAGAATATTTAGTTACACTT
>JAQXTC010000236.1 GCA_029219285.1 Clostridiaceae bacterium | reverse complement strand
TGTTAATGCTCAAACTACAGATAGTGATTACCACTTAGCTAGTACAAGTAAAGAAGGTGCAATCCTTCAAGCTTGGAATTGGTCTTTTGATACAATAAAAAGGGAGTTACCTGAAATTGCAAAGGCTGGTTATACAACTGTACAAACATCTCCAATACAAGGAACAAAGGAAAATGTAATGGACGAAGGGCATTGGTGGATATTATACCAACCAACTAATTTTAAAATCGGAAATGCTCAATTAGGAAGTAGAGAACAATTTAAGAGCATGTGCCAAGAGGCTGAGAAGTATGGTATTAAAATAATAGTTGATGTAGTTGCTAACCATACAGCTAATAGAGATGGTGATGCTGGTAAGTTCTATGCTGATGGTAGTGTGGACCCAAGCATAAGAGATAATAAGTATTTTTGGCATGAACATCGTGGAGTTGATAATTGGCAAAGTAGATGGGCAGTAACTCATCTAGGCATAAGCCTTCCTGATCTAAATACTGAAAATTATGATTTACAAAATAAAGTAAGAGATTTCTTAATTGATTGTGTTAATTGTGGTGCTGATGGTTTTAGATTTGATGCTGCAAAACATATAGAATTACCAGAAGATGAACCAGAATATGGAGCAAAAGTTAGTAGTGATTTCTGGAAGAGAGTTTTAGGACCATTAGAAGGAAAAGGTTTATATTTTTATGGAGAAACATTGCAATCTAGGGATTATAATAATAGTTATGAAGATCAGAAGAATCAGAAGGCTACTAATATGGCAGGATATACAAAGTACATGAATGTAACTGCTTCTGAATATGGTTTTAATATAAGAAAAGCCGTTGGTTTTAACAATGATGTAAATGTTGAATGTGCAAAAGGTTATAATTTAGACAATGGTGTAGAACCTAAAGATATAGTAACATGGGTAGAATCACATGATAATTATGCTGGTGATGGAAAAGAATCTACAGGTATGTCTGATTATCAAATAAAGATGGCATGGTCAATAATTGCGGCAAGAAATGCATCAACTCCAATGTTCTTTGCAAGACCTAACTCAAGAATGGGTGAGGTAGGTAGTACTTTATGGAAAGATGGCGATATTCAAAAGGTTAATGAATTCCATAATAGAATGACAAAGGAATCTGAATATTTAAGAACTCAAGGTAATAAAGTAATGATGGTTGAACGTGGGGATAAAGGTATGGTAATTACTAACTTGGGAGGAGATACAGATATAAATTCTGAAACTAAATTGGCTAATGGAGAATATAAAGATCAAATCTCAGGTAGAACTTTTACTGTTTCTAATGGACGTATTAAAGGAAGAGTTAACGGTGGTTCAATAGCAGTTGTCTATAACAAAGATCAAGATGCAGAAGTAAGTAGTTCAAAAGATAGCTGTAAATATAAAGATAGTTTAGAATTAACATTAAGTGCTAAGAATACTGACAAAGCAACTTATTCAATAGATAATGGTGATGAGAAAGAATATAATGATGGAAAAACTATTACTATTGGTGAAGGATTAGCAAACGGAACTAAAACATCATTAACTTTAAAAGGTTATAAGGATGGCAAATGTGTTACTAAAAAATATGAATATATTAAATCAGATGTAGAAGAGAATACAGTAGCTTATTTTAGAAAACCTTCAAATTGGAGTTCGGCAAAAATTTATGTTTATAATGGTAATAAGAAAGTTGAAGCATGGCCAGGCACTGATATGAAATCAGAAGGAAATGATTTATATAGTTATACATTACCTGATGGATGGGATGAAGCTTATGTTTTGTTTACCGATGGAAATAATCAAGTTCCAGCAGCAAATAAACCAGGATTTTTGTTAAAGAGCGGAGAAAGTAAGATTTGGGAAAATGGTGTATGGAAGGATTATGATAAAAAAGAATCTACAACCAAAGTATACTTTGAGAATATATCAGGATGGGGTTCACCTAATATTTATGTTTATGACAAGAATGAAAAGTGTGTATCTCCATGGCCTGGTACAAGCATGAAGTCAGAAGGAAACAATCTATATAGCTATGAAATCCCAGAAAATTTAGATGAAGCTTATGTAATATTTAATGATGGGCATAATCAAACACCAAATCCATTTGCAAAAGGTTTTTACATTAAAGCTGGTGAAGTAAAAATATATAGAAATGGTTCTTGGACAGATTATAACAACTAATCAGGCTTAGAAAAACAATGGGGCTATCTTGATAAATGATAGTCCCATTACTTTATTATTTAACAACGATATTAACAAGTCTTCCTTTAATAACGATAACTTTAATCACTGTTTTTCCTTCAATATTAGCTTTTATAGTTTCATCTTCTAAAGCAATAGATTTGATTGCTTCATCATCTAATCCAGATGCAACATTTATTCTACTTCTTACTTTACCATTAACTTGGATAGCAATTTCTACTTCATCTTTAACTAAAGCTTGTGGATCAAATACAGGCCATTTTTCATTAAATACTGAAGTAGTATGACCAAGCATACTCCATTCTTCTTCAGAGAAGTGAGGTGCAAATGGTGCAAGTAATTTGACAAAATCAATACATACTTCATTCAAGAATTCTAGATTCTTATTTTCAACTTGTAAGTACTTAGATAAAGCATTTACAAATTCCATCATTCTAGCAATTGCAGTATTAAATTGCATCTTATCAGAATCTTCAGTAACTCCTTTAATGGCTGTATGTCTCCAGAAATTTAATTCCTTTTCATCTTTATCTATAGTAGTTTTACCATTACCAGCCTTAATAGCTTCTTTTGCAGTTTCAAGAGTTCTTTCTATTCTATCTACAAATCTAGCAACTGATTTAACTCCATCATCGCTCCAAGCTCCACCTTCAGTGTAGGCAAAACCAAACATTAGATACATTCTAAATACGTCTGAACCATATTCTGCAATAATGTCATCAGGAGCAATTGTATTTCCTTTTGACTTACTCATTTTTTGTCCATCAGGTCCTAAGATAAGTCCTTGGTGAGTTAATGATTTAAATGGTTCATCAAATTTTAGATAGCCCATATCTCTTAATGCCTTTGTCATAAATCTAGCATATAAAAGATGCATACATGCATGTTCAGGACCACCTACATATTTATCAACAGGAAGCATTTTATTAATTATTTCAGGGTCAAATGCTTTGTCTTTGTTTTTGTTATCAGGATATCTTAAGTAATACCATGATGAACATACAAATGTATCAAGAGTATCAGCTTCTCTTTTAGCTGGACCACCACAACATGGACAAGTTGTATTTATAAATTCATCACATTTAGCAAGTGGTGATTTACCATCTGGAGTAAATTCAACATTGTATGGTAATTCAACTGGTAAATCTTTTTCTGGTACTGGAACGATGCCGCACTTATCGCAGTATATAACTGGAATTGGGGCCCCCCAATACCTTTGTCTTGAAACTAACCAATCTCTTAATCTGTAGTTAACCTTTTGGCTTCCAACATTATTTTTAGCTAGTTTTTCAACTATTTTTTCTTTAGCTTCTGCAGTTGTTAATCCATCAAACTCTCCTGAGTTAACTAAAATTCCATGTTCACAATATGGAAGTTCAACTTCTTCGTGT
>JAQXTC010000235.1 GCA_029219285.1 Clostridiaceae bacterium | reverse complement strand
TGGACAAACTGTAAGCATTATAGGAGAATCAGGAAACTGGTATGAAATAAACTATAATGGAAGAACAGGTTATGTTTCAAAGGATTATATACAAAAAGGTGGATCAAGTAGTTCATCAAATAGCACAGGAAATAATTCGGGAAGTACCAATAGTAGTACAAGTACTTCAGTAACAGAAGGAAAAGTAGTAAATGTATCATCAAGTTTAAATGTAAGATCAGAAGTAGGTGGACCAGTAATAGGTTCATTAAGAAATGGACAAACTGTAAGCATTATAGGAGAATCAGGAAACTGGTATAAAATAAACTATAATGGAAGAACAGGTTATGTTTCAAAAGATTATGTGCAAAAGAGTGGAGCAAGTAATTCAGGAAGTACAAATAGTTCATCTAATAATACTGGCTCTTCAAATTCAAATCAAACTATGAATAAGCAAGGTCAAGTGTATAATGTATCTTCTAATTTAAGAGTTAGATCAGGTGCTTCATCTTCAGCAACAGTATTAGGATATCTTACTAACGGACAAGTTGTAACTATTACTGGTAAGAGTGGAAACTGGTATAAAATCGATTTTAATGGTAAAGATGGATATGTAAGTTCAGATTATATAAGAGATTATTCAGTAAATAATTCAGGAACTACAACTGACGGTAATGTGTCAAATTCAAATGCATATAATACTATTTTGAATGCTATGAAAGTACACATTGGTAGTCCTTATGTATGGGGAGGTTCTGGTGAGTTATTGACAACAGATTCATTGAATATATTAAAGAAGAGATTTCCAACACATGATTATTCAAGAGCAGAAGCTTATGTAAATAAAGGCTATAGAGCCTTTGATTGTTCAGGACTTATGCAATGGGGATTTGCACAAGCTGGAATCAAGATAGGAAGAACGACATGGGATCAAATTAATGATGGAAAAGAAGTTTCATTAAATGATTTAAAACCAGGAGATTTATTATTCTATTCAAATTTACAACATGTTGGTATGTATATTGGAAATGGACAATGGATAGAATCACCTAATTCATCTGCTAACATAAGAATTGTTTCTGTACCTTGGAGTAAAATCGGACGTGCAAGAAGAATACTTAATTAGTTAGAGACATAACATATGAAAATAAAAGGTTCTTGAACAGAATTCTTTCTAGAAGTTTTGAATATATTTTTTATTAAGACAGTACATGAAAAATGTGCTGTCTTTTTTCTTTTAAAACTTTTTTGCTTTATGTGTGTTATTGTATGAATATAAAATACATATTTGAATAAATATATAATGTTATGAAAATAATAGGTTTCAAACAAATAATAGTGGAAATAATATATTATTGAACGCTATTTAGAAAAAAGGGAGAGAAAAATATGTTAATAGATAAAACTGCAATAGTACTTTACAATAATGTTACAGTTAAAGAAACAGAAGGAAAAAAGGATGTAGTAGTATACAAGAATAGAAGATATTTAGAAATGGTTTTAGATTCTGTAATTAATTTTGATGAAATAATTATAGCTAAAGAATTTAATAATTTATGTGATCGTTATGGACTGAAAGGCAGTAAAATAGAAGAAGACATAAGAATTTTAAATATTTGTAGATCATTAAAGGAAAGTAGGAATGACGAAGCTCTTGTTATCTCATGTAATACACCGCTTATAAGTAAAAAGCTTATAGAAAATATGGCATCAATTAACTTTGAAGAAGATGTGTTAATAGTATACGCAAAAGGAAAGCTTCAGCCATTTTGTGCAATATATAAGAAAACTGTTATTCCATATTTGGAAGAAATGATAGCGAAAAATATACATTCTATAGATGAATTGCTTAATAATATTAGTGTAAGGTATGTTTTTCCTAAGAGTGAAGAATCATTTATCAGTGTAGATACTATTGAGGAGTATGCTAGATTAGGTAAATCATCATTAATAAAGGGTAATATTTAAGCATTAAATATAGTTAGTGGGTTTTAAGGAGGGTTTATGTATAGAGCATGTATTATAGTAATGAGCGATAAACAGTATACAGGAGAAGAAGAGGATTTAACTAGTGATAAAATCATAGAGTATTTAAAAAAAGAAAACTTTGATATTGTAGTTCATAATATAATTCCAGAGGTAAATGAGATAGTTAAAAGAGCATTAGTAAAATGTTGTGATGAATATGAAGCAGATCTAGTTGTATTGATTGGAACTAAGAAATTAGCAGATGAAGCAAGATATGAGGTGGAAGATAAAAAAGAATTTGCTAAAATTAATTATTGGATAGATGGAGAAAAGGGGTATATATCATCTAGAAGTAATACAGCAGTAATACAATTACCCAAAGTTTTTAATGAAATTAACTTAAATATCGATAAAATAATAGAAACTATAAAAGTTTTAAATGCATAGAAATTATTTCTATACTTGATTTTTTATTATAAATGTGCCATGTTTCTTAGAATGGTAAAGTTAAAATAAAGCTTTCTTTTTGGTATAATGTAGTTATTACTTGGGGAGGCGTTAATAAATGATAAGAGACGTAAGAAGAGAGGATGCTAAAGGGATAGTAGATATTTATAATTATTATATTTTAAATACTGCTATAACTTTTGAATGTGAAGAACTAAAAACAGAAGATATGGAAAATAGAATAATAGAAAAAACTAGGAATAATCCATGGATTGTATATGAAGAAGATGGAATTATATTAGGGTATGCTTATGTTGGTGATTTTGCAAAGAGAGAAGCATTTAAATATTCTAAAGAAGTTTCAATTTATTTAAATAAGGATTCATGTAAAAAAGGAATTGGAACAAATCTTATGAAAGAATTGATTAAACGTTGCAATGATGATGGGGTGCATACATTAATATCAATAATTACTTATCCTAATGATTCAAGTATATCACTACATAAGAAATTTGGATTTGAAAAAGCAGGATTTATAAAAGAAGCAGGATATAAAATGGATAAATGGCATGATGTTATTTACCTACAAAAGATGTTATAGAAAAAGAGATTGGGTTTACCAATCTCTTTTATTATAGTCTTTGAATATTTATTGCTAAAGGACCTTTTTGTCCGTCTTCAATGTCAAAAGTAACGCTTTCGCCTTCTTTTAAATCTTTATCTGGACCATTTGCTTTTATGTTTGAGTGATGTGCAAAAACATCTTTACCATCGTCACATGATATAGAACCATATCCTTTTTCTGGATTATACCATTTAACTGTACCTGTTACACTTGCCAAAATTAATCTCTCCTTAATATAAGTTTTCAGAAATAGTATTAGCAAAAAAAATAAATTTAATTCATTATTTTATAAAATAATCAATAGGATTTAAGAATATAATAGTGTAATAGTAAGGTTTTGGCGGGGGAGAATAATGAATAGTGATGGATCTGACTTTTTTGAAGAGTTTATAAAAAACTGTCAAAACATGTGTGGTAATTTTGGAAGCAATAATAATTCAAGTTATAATAATTGCAGTGATATACCAGGAGGGTTTCAAGATATTAATCCTCAATTACTATTAGTTATTGGAGAATTATTAGGTAATGTAATGGCTGGTAATTTACCATTTAACGTTCAAAATGTAATAGGAAACTGGCTTCAACTTGTAGGTCAAGCTATAGAAGTATTTAATGCCCAACAGCAATATTTTCAAGGAGGCCCAGGAAGGTATTATAATTTAAGATATAAGAATGTTAATAATCCTTTTTGTAGTAATAAGAACACTACAAATAGTAGTAAGGGTGCTACTTCAACAGATGAAACAAGAAATGAGATTATCCATGATAACGATGATGATGAAGAAGATAATACAAGCTCAAGCAGTAGTACATCAATTACAATAAATGAATTAATTAATCAAATTACTGAGATGAAACAAGAAATTAGTAATTTAAAGAATCAAGTAAATGAATTGAAAAATATTAAGTAAGATATTATAGATTGCTTTTATTTATAATATCTTTTTTTATACCTATAAAAGGCTTTAAGAAAATATACGGCATAATATGGAATTGTATAAAAAATATAGAAATAAGGAGGGATATAAAGAAAAATTATCCAAAGGGACATGTAATAATGAATAACACTTGAAAATGATTATCAAAGAAATTGAAAGTTGTTATCAATAGAGATATAATTTTGACTAGAGGTAATGGAGGTGATTATATGCCACTAGCAGTAGCACCAATAGGTAAAGAGGTGTTAATTTCAAGGGTTATTGCAGATTTGAAAACGAAAAGACATTTGGAGAATTTAGGGATATTGCCAGGCGAGGAAGTGGTTCCTTTAGCTGATAATGAAGGATGTTTAGTTATTAGTATTCGTGGAAGTAGGTTAGCAATAAATAAGGGGTTAGCAATGAAAATATTTATACAATAGTAGATGTAGGGAGGGAGATATAATATGCAGAAGACTTTAAAAGAATTTAAACAAGGAGAAAAAGGTACAGTTTTAAGAGTAACTGCTCAAGGAGGAATTAAAAGAAGATTATTTGATATGGGAATAACACCAGGAGCAGAAATTTCAATGAAAAAAGCAGCACCACTTGGAGATCCAATAGAAATATCTATTAGAGGTTATGAATTATCAGTAAGAAAAACAGAAGCAGAAGCGGTATTGTTAAATACAAAGGGGGAAAAATAATAATATGAGATTTGCATTAGCAGGAAATCCAAACTGTGGTAAAACAACATTATTTAATGAACTTACAGGAAGTACAGCTCATGTTGGAAACTGGCCAGGAGTTACAGTTGATCGTAAGGAAGGTACTTATAAAAAATTAAAAGAAAAGGTAACAATTATTGACTTACCAGGTATTTATTCATTGTCGCCATATACACCTGAAGAAGTTGTTACAAGGAATTATATAGTGGATGAAAATCCAGATTTGATTATAAATATTATAGATGCAACAAATTTAGAAAGAAATTTATACCTTACAACACAGATACTTGAAACAAATTGTCCAGTAGTTATAGCACTTAACATGATGGATTCAGTTCAGAAAAATGGTACAAAGATAGATGTACATTCTCTTGAAAATGCCTTAGGAGTCCCTGTAATTCCTATTAGTGCATTACGTAGAGAAGGAATAGAAAAATTGATGCAAAGAGCATATGAATGTTCGAGAAAGAAGAGGATAGGAAAATCAGTTCTTGAAGATTCTGAAATGAAAATTGAGTACAAAAAAATAGTAGACATGCTTAGTAGTGAAAATGTATTGCATTCATCGTTCCACGCAGTGAAATTACTTGAAGATGATGAGATAGAAAAAAAAGAATTATCGAAGTATTTACCTAAAGTACAAGAACTTAAGTCGGAAATTAAGTTAAAAGAAGAACTTGATGGGGATTTTGAAGCTGCAATAGCAGATATACGATATAAATATATTACTAAGCATTATCAAGGTGCCATAAGAAGAAGTCAATCTGTTCATGAACTTACTAGATCAGATAAAATTGATAAGGTGCTTACAAATAAATGGCTTGGAATACCAATATTTTTATTATGTATGTTCTTGGTTTTCCATTTAACATTTAGTAAAGATTTATTATTTTTAAATAAGTTTGGTATTGTAGAAGAAGGAATTAACTGTCCTGCAATATGGCTTCAAGGAATACTTGGTGATGCGTTTGATGCATTAAAAGATACAGTTTCGAACGGTTTGATAAGTGTTGGAGCATCGGATTGGATTTCAGGATTAGTAGTAGATGGTGTTATATCTGGGGTTAGTTCGGTACTAAGCTTTTTGCCTCAAATACTTTCATTATTTTTATTCCTATCAATTATGGAAGACTCAGGATATATGGCTCGTGCCGCTTTCTTAATGGATAGATTACTTAGAAAATTTGGACTTTCAGGAAAGGCCTTTATGCCACTTCTTATGTGTTTTGGATGTATGGTTCCAGGTGCAATGGCAACAAGAACCATAGAGGATGAAAAAGAGCGACGTATTACAGTAATGCTTGCTCCATTCTTCTCATGTGGAGCAAAACTTCCTATATGGGCAATGTTTGCAGGTGCATTGTTTGAGAGGCATGCTGATACAGTAGTATTTGGAGTTTATCTTTTAGGAATAGTAACTGCTATAATAACAGCCATTATATTAAAGAAGTTTGTTTTTAAGGGTGAAACATCGGCATTTATCATGGAACTTCCAGCATACCATTTACCACAAGTTAAGAGTATTATACTATTACTTTGGGAAAAACTTAAAGGATTTATTTCAAGGGCAGCAACAATTATTGCTGGAGCAACAGTTATCATATGGTTTTTATCAAATTTTAGTTTTAGTTTTGAAATGGTAGATGCAAATAGTGCTGATAGTATTTTAGGAGTTATAGGTACATTCTTAAGACCTTTATTTATACCATTAGGATTTGCATCAGGAGAAATTGGCTGGAAGGCAGTAGTCGCAATAATTACTGGATTAATTGCCAAGGAAATGGTTGTTTCTACTTTAGGGGTTTTATATAATCCAGATGTTGAAGGTGATGCAAAAGAAGATGATGATGCAGGTGCAGCACTTGCAGCAACACTTGCAGTAACATTTTCACCAGCAGCAGCACTTTCATTTATGGCATTTAATTTATTAAGTGTTCCATGTATGGCAGCAGTAGCAGCAGCTCATGGTGAACTTAGAAGCAAAAAGAAGACATTGGTAACAATAGGATTTTGGATACTAACAGCATGGGTTGTTTCATTCTTAGTATTCAATATTGCAACATTATGCGGATTAGGAGCGTGATGATATATGAATCTAGTTGATGCTATTATAGTATTTTTGTTAGTGGCACTTGTTATTTTCACAATCTATCATAATGTAAAAAGATTTAAAAATGGAAGTGGATGTAGTTCTTGCAAAGGTGGATGTAGTTCTTGTAGTACATGCTCTTCGCTAAAATTAAAAAAATAACCTAATAAAAAAAGACCATGATGAATGGTCTTTTTTGCATATAAACAAATACATTGAATAAAGAAGCCTTTAGTGATAAAATCTAATTAAGATAGTTTTTAAAACTAGGTGATTTAGATTTTGAATGATAGGAGAATTGGGATGGTAAGAATTATATCAGATTCATCAACACTGTATTCAGAAGCTCAAGCTAAAGAAAAAGGTTTTGATATAGTACCACTTTGTGTAACAATAGGTGGGGAAACTTATAGAGAAAATGAAGATATTACAACAGAAGAATTTATTAAATTAATTAAAGAAGGACATATACCAACATCTTCACAACCAGCTATAGGACAGGTTGTAGATATGTTTGAAAGATATAAAAATGATGAAATAATTAATATCTCGATGGCCGATGGATTATCAGGCACTTATAATTCTGCATGTTGTGCTAAAGATATAGCGGAAAACTCAGAAAATATAACAGTAGTAAATTCAATGACACTTTGCGGACCGCAAAGATATATAGTAGAAAATGCAGTTAAGCTTGCAAAAATGGGAAAGAGCAAAAGTGAAATATTAAATTCTATAGATGAAATGATAAAGAGTTCTAGATCATTTTTAATACCTAAAGATTTTGATTACTTAGTAAGAGGTGGGAGGTTATCTCCCTTAGTGGGTAAAATAGGAAGTGCAATAAAGCTTGTGCCAGTATTAACATTATCAGAAGATAGTACGAGACTTTCTAAATTTACAACCAAAAGAACTTTTCAAAAGGCTGTTGATAAAATATGTGACAGTTTAATTGAAAGTGGTGTAGACAGTAATTATAAAGTCTATATAACTCATGCTTGCACAGAAGAGTTAGAAGCATTAGCTA